>NZ_DBLZMS010000019.1:0-10741 GCF_057037865.1 Ruminococcoides sp. | reverse complement strand
GCTCACAAGCACACCGGCTCCGACACCGGCTCCCAGTGCCACACAAATGAACACATTGGTCAATGCTGCACATGCACCGACAGCTGCAAGTGCGGAAGAACTAACAAACTGGCCGACAATAATAGAATCGGCCATATTGTATATTTGCTGAAAAAAACTTCCAAAAATCATTGGCATTGCAAAAACCGTCAACGCTTTGAGGGGCGTATCGGTTATCAAATACTCATCTTTCGACATTATCATATTCCTCCATGGTATCCCATTCACTTACCTTCTCAAATTCCGATTTGTCTTTTTCTTTCTGAAAATGGGCAATCCCGATTGGAACTGCCCATATATCTTGAAAATTATGCGATTTTTAAGGCTCTGCACCGTTTCAAGCACCATTTGGTGTAAATTTGGTGTATTTGTGTATTTTCAGAGCTTTTTCACAAATGAAGTACATCCCGTTTTGTAGGGTAAAACGGTACTTCTCAATAGAGCTTTGCACCTGCGGGGATATGGTTATCTACCATGAGGAGGTGAAGCTTTTCTTCGCCTTCTTCTTCGTGAACTGCACTGAGGAGCATACCGCAAGAGTCAATGCCCATCATTGCTCTCGGCGGAAGATTTGTGATAGCGATAAGAGTCTTTCCAACCAGTTCTTCAGGCTCATAATAAGCGTGAATACCGCTTAAAATTGTGCGGTCTGTGCCTGTGCCGTCATCAAGAGTGAACTGTAAAAGCTTCTTTGACTTCTTAACAGCCTCGCAAGCCTTGACCTTTACTGCACGGAAATCTGACTTTGAGAATGTTTCAAAATCAACATATTCTTCAAACAAAGGCTCAACTTTTACCTTTGAGAAGTCAATCTTTTCTTCAACAACAGCATCCTTTGTTTTCGGAATGCCTGACGGCTTCTTGTCGGAATCCAGGGACTTCATTGTCGGGACGAAATCGTCCACTCACGACTTAATTCCATTTTGTAAGTTTTATCGCCTATAAATGGGCTTTTATTCAACCTCTTTACACCATTCCCACTTGTTTCGTGAAGGTAAAAATGAGATTTGGTGTAAAAATTGGTGTAAATGGTGTATATCCTTATTTAGTTTTGGGGTTTATAGCATTGCTATCAGTCCTGTGTTTCATTCTACCACTTTCTCGTCATAAAGTAAAGAAAGCACACCCCGCATCTCTACGGCATATGCTCTCTTTCTGATTCTCTGACTATTTACTGATTAAATTGTAATTCCAATCCCTCAAACTCTGACTTTCTTAATTCCTTTGTTACATCTGTATAGATGTTCAATGTAGTAGATACATCTTTGTGTCCGAGTGCGTCCTGAATGACTTTCACATTCACTCCGGCTTCACACATTCTTGTGGTAAATGTATGTCTGAGAGAATGACAGCTAAAGTGTGGAAGTAAAACCTCTGGATTTTCACTTTCCAGAAACTGCTTATCATTACAGTTTCGTATAATGCGACGAATTGCTTTATTGAGCGTTGCTTGGTGCTGTGGCTGACCAAAACGGTTTACAAAAATGAAATCCGTATATCCATCAACCGTAGCTTCACAATGCAGTCCAAGAAGTTCCTGCCTTTCTTTTTCCATTAAAAATGCTTCTTTCACAAATTCAAGCATTGGAACTTGTCGCATACCTGCCGGTGTCTTGGTTGTATTCACATTGAAATAGCAACCTTTCTTGCTTCCTTCGGTTCTGTGGTCATAATAAACAAGCGTATGATTCACATCTATAATGCTTTCCTCTAAATCTATGTCACACCACCTGAGTCCGGTCAATTCGCCCACACGCAATCCAGTTCCGACCATAACCGCAAATATTGGATACCAATACTGTGCTTCCGGTGTGTTCTTCAGATAGTTAAGAAAAAGTTCCTGCTCCGGTTTGGTTAATGCCCTGCGTTTTTCAGTCTTAAAACAATGTGATTTTTTCAATTCACGCAAAACATTGTCCGTTGGATTGCTTCTGATATAATCATCATCTACTGCCATTTCAAAGACCTGATGTAGAACGGTATGTATGCTATCAATCGTTGCGGGTTTCAGATGTCTTTCATCAACAAGGCTATTGTAATATCTTTTTATATCAGTCTTTTTTATAGACATTATGAATTGAGAACCAATCTGATTACGCACGAATGTCTCGTACATATATTTGTAATTCTCAAAAGTATTATTCTTTATTCCACGTTTCAAATCTCTCCAAAGTTCATACATATCGTTAAGTGATGTATAGCGAGCTTCTGCCTTTATACCGTCTTTCTTGTCCTTGTCAATTTCATCTTCCTTATATCTTAAATCATCCAAGTTCCTTGCATAAATACAATGTCTTTTACGGTTCTCATCTGTCCAACGGAATTGATAAGTACCGTCCGGACGTTGCGATTCCCCTTTGCGGAGAACCTTTCTTGATTTATCTTTTCTTTTAGTATTTGCCATTGTGTTACCTCCTACAATTCTGTGCTTGAGTCAATAAACTCCTCTAACTTATCTCGTATAATTAAAAGCCTGTCGCTTCTTGCAATTCTGAAACTGCAATCCTTATCCATCAATAGTGCCTTTAATCTTCGCTCTCCAATACCTGAATAAGCAGCCGCTTCCTCGACCGTAAGACATTTCTTTTCCCAAATCGGTATATCCTCCGGTGGTTGCAATAGCTGTTGCTGATATTCATAAAGTTCAGAACCATCTATTTTGTACATCTACATTCCTCCCCTCAAATAGAACACATCTGGTCTAAATATTCTTCAAATTGTTTGCGTTTAATTAGAGTTCTTTTCCCAATTTTCAATGTAAATTGTTTTGCTTCCGGTTGCTTTGTAAGTTCTCGTATTGTTTCTCTACCAATGCCCGTATATACATACATTTCATCAATAGAAAGTGCTATCTTATGCCACAACGGAACACTCTCGCTTTTACTGGAAAACCACTCATCACTCAATCTGTTCATCATCTGCACCTCCCTTAAATTCCGATGTCTGAATAAATTTCTCGAATGCTTTTCTCTTGATAAATCTGCGATTACCCATCCACAATACAAATGGGCAGGCATATAGATTTGTTATTTCAATCAGTTTTTTCTCACTGATTCCTGTATAAAAAGACGCTTCTCTTATGGTTAATATAGGCTTATGCTCTAATGGCATTTCTTTTTTGCTTTGCATTTCGTCCTCCTTGTATTGATGGCATCAGTATATTCATTTTTCTGCGATAAGCCCATTATGCAATCGGACTCATCGCAGATTTGACTTTTTACTATATTGAATACTGCCTTTCGAGGTATTCCTCAAAGGATTTTCTCTTGATTACCCTGCGGCTTCCTATCCATATCACAAAAGGACAGTCCTCCGATTCTGACATCTCATATATCTTATTGGCACTTATCCCTGTGTAAATTGAAGTTTCCGTTACCGATAAAACAGGTTTTAACCAAAGCGGGATGTCATAACTTACAATTTCATATCTTTTCTTAGACATTCTGACACCCCTTTTCTCTTGCGTTGCACTGTCTTTCGGTAATCACATAATCCCAACCGGTTTGATTGCATTTATCGCAGTGGTCTTTGACCTTTGCAAAGGGGTCAAGACGACGCACGATATAATCAGGATTGTGAATATAATCTTTCAGGCACTTTGGGCAAAGGCAACGGATATTTTCTTTCTTTTCTTCCTTATAAATCCAAAGTCCGAAAGTCTTTTTAAGCGTTATATTTATTCGCCTTAAAAGCTGCTCATCTTCAATCGTTCCGATGTAATCTCTGAGTTCATCTTTGTTTACTGTCTGAAGTTGCTCCAGTAGAACCATTGACGGCTTCTTGAGTCCAAACTCCTGACCGAGCAGGATATGTGACGGCAGGTATCTTTTCTTGATAACGCCTGTTACAGCAGCCACAATAATTGTTGGTGCGTTTCTGTTATAATCATCTGCCTGAATTACAAGTACCGGTCGTGTTCCGCTTTGTACCGAACCTGTTCGTGTTCCGAAGTCGTAGTAGAATAAATCCCCACGGCAAATTGTTTTTTCTTTCATATGTAAAACCTCACATTTCTATATATTTTGAAGTGTCATTCGTATCCAGAATGAAATAACCCCTTCACTCATTGCACAAAAGGGTTCATTTTGGACACCCAAAATCAGAGGTTCTCATAAATTTTCTTAAAACTTTTCTTTGCCGCTTCAATAGACTTGCTGACAGAACTGTGATAAGTTCCTTCTTCTACGGCTATTTCACGACAGCTCTTTCCCTCAATGACAAACTTATACAATCTTCGTTCCTGAGCTGGTTTCATCATTGAAAGCACTATTCTAACTTTCTCAATTTCACGCAGACGCTGTAATTCTTTTCTCTCTGCAATTTCTTCTGCTTCTCTGAGTTCAAACGGGTCAACAAAATCTAAGAATGCTTCATTATGGAATTGCTCAAATAAATCATCCTCATAACAAAAAGCATCTAAATGTCTTGCATCTCGCATTTCACATCTATGAGTTTCTCTGTTATCGTCAATAATCACTTTTCCCTGTGCCATAGACAGCAGGACAAATGGAGTGTATCTGCTAATAATATCCGGATATTTATCCCACAGTTCTTCTTCAGTAAGTTCGGTAACAACTGCCCATTTCTCTGTGCCGGTATATCCGTCATATTCATATTTGAGATTGATAAGTTTACAGTCCTTTGCAAATAATTCTTCTTGTTCCGTTAATGTAAGTTTGTTTGTCATTTTCGTAATCTCCTTTGAATTTTCTAAAATTGCTTTTTTATATAGAAAATTTGGAGATTACGGGTATTTAGCTATGTATGCCTGCCACTGCTTTTTCATTTGCTTCTCCGTTTCGGAGCAACAAAAAAATAGCCGAACATCAAGAACGCAAGGATATAGTTATCCCGTTATTCTCAATGTCCGGCTATTTGGTAACTCATTCAGGTTCCGTGGCTCGGTACAAAGCTCAGTTATTCAGTTGTTTGCTCATTTCTTGTTTATTCTAAATGTTCTGAATTTGAGATTACCTCTGCGCAGTGAAAGGTCAATCTCATTTACATACCCACATTTCGGGCATTTAATTTCAATGTTTCCTGTCGTCATCGTGACTTTATCAAAGATACGCCATTCACAGCGTTTGCACCTGACGATTACTTTCTGTTCCAGTCTTGTCAAATCTTATACACCTCCGGATAAACAGCAAGGTAGTCAAACGGATTATCAAGATAATCCTTGTGCAAGAGTCCAAGCTGTTTCATTCGTATTGCAAGTGCTTTCTTTGAGCATCCTAAAAAATCTGAAAGTGCTGCGTATCTTTCATAGACCGCCGGATAATAGATTTTATTTAGGCATTCGATTTTATCCCCAAGCCCAAACAAAAACATTCCTTTTTCTATCAGACACCTCGGAAGCAGAATTGCAGCCGCAAGTGTATTTGCCTGCCATTCCTCCCAATCGGTAATTATTCTGCTTTTCTCTGTGTCTGCGGTTGCCTTGTAATAATGCACTCCGGCTGATTTTTCCGTTATTCCATAATCATTTGGGAACAACATCTTGAATATCTGATGACTGCCTTCGTGCATAAGTGTAAAATTCTTTCTTCCTTTCAGGTTGTTGTCATAGTTAAGGTCAGACTCGACCAGAACCGTTTTGCCATCCAAGAAGAAAAAGGCTTCATCGTCGTTGTTTTCAAATACCTGCACTCCGAGTTCCCCAAACGATGTCATTCCGAGAATGCTTCCATCATAGGAAAGGTGCATATACTCAATCGTCAGTCCAAGTACCTTTTCGAGCATTAGCTCCGGCTCAATGCGGTACACCTGTGATTTCTTTATTTCAGGCAGTTCAAAATATGCCTTTACAAATTTCTCTGAAATTGTTTCTATATCATTTCTCGATAAGCGTTTCAATTACTTAGCCCTCCTAACATTAGGATTTTGCTTCGACAAACCACTTTCCGTTTTCTTCATCGAACAGAAAAGCCGACTGTCCGCAAATCTGAACCGTATAGCGAATGCCTGTGCCACCGACCTTAGTAGCGGCGGCTCTGCACTTCTGCATTACACGGTCAACTTCATATATCTCATCATTTTCAAACTTAATGGAATTCGGACGAGCCGTTCCATCAGGTCTATGCGTCACATTTACTTCGACATATACTTTTCTTCTTTCACACTCCATTGCTTATACCTCATAATTTCTCATTGTTACAACCAATCTTCCCAAATGCTCATATCCGTCGATGTCTTTATCTGAGACTCTGTATTTCGGTTTTTCGTCATCATTCTTGTTAATGTAGCAGGAAAGCCGACCTTTTAGAAAAGGCTTATTCAAATCAAAGAATAAAAACATCCCTTCGTATATTCCGTAATCGGTAAAATGGTTTCCGCCGTCCGCAATGAAGATAGCATATCATCACTGCATCCTTTTATTAAACAATCAGGCATTCTTACATATGCCTGTACATCACTTTCATCAATCACAATTAAGTCCTCCTTAGCCGACCATTCCCGTCGGCATCGTGATTTCCACTTTTTCCGGTGGTAGCTGCAAGTCCTGATACAGAACTCCATTCCTTATGCTGTCCTTACCGAAGCGTCTGCGGATTGTTTCAATACATTTTTCAAGTCGTTCCAACTTTTCCTGCTTTTCCACATCCATAAATAATCCTATCTGACGGGGCGTGTCTTGAGAAATAAGATTGATTGCTTGGATTGTTACGGAACGGATTGGATTGTACCAACCATACCTTGCTTCAAAAAGTTGAAATGCTCTCTTGGCAAGAACCATCGGCGATTGCGTAGGCAAGTCAATCTTGGTCTGCCATTGTCTTGTACATAGTGTGTTATCTCTAATGTGTATGGCAACTCCTTCGGCACTCAGTCCGTGGACTCGGAGCTTGTGTCCGATGTCTTGGGTCAATTCGAGAAACACGGGCCACACCTGCTCCGGTTTCTCTAAGTCTGCAACTGTCGTTATACCGTGTCCTACGCTCTTGATAGGCGATACGAAGTCTTTCTTGGCAACAAGGGAAAGGTCATTGCCATTTGCGTAATTCCATAATGCAACTCCGTTTTTTCCTAATACGCTTCGCAGGAACTCAGGGTCAGTCTGTGCCAAAGCCCCGATGGTACGAATCCCATAGCTGTCTAATGTACGCTGTGTCGCTCTGCCTACACCGAGCAAATCAGCCGATGGGAGTTTCCATATCTTTTCTCTGAAAGTATCCTTTGGTATAACCGTTACTGCATCCGGCTTCTTCATATCAGAGCCGAGTTTTGCAAATATCTTATTAAATGAAACACCAACGAAGATAGTAAGTCCGAGTTCAAACTTAATCGTTTCTCTGATTTTGTTTGCAACTTCCACCGGAGAGCCGAAAAGACTACCTGTTCCGGTAATATCCAGCCAGCACTCATCCATACCATAAGGTTCTGCTTGGTCTGTATATCGTTCGTACACGCTTCTTGCAAGTTTTGAGTATTTTATATATTCCTCATAATGCGGTGGAACAATAACCAAATCCCGACATTTCTGTTGTGCCTGCCAGACGGTATCTCCGGTTTTCACATCAAATGCCTTTGCTTTATAATTCTTAGCAAGGACAATTCCGTGTCGTTCTTCAACAGAACCGCATACAGCAACCGGATATTCTTTCAGAGCAGGGTTAAGCATACACTAAACACTTGCATAGAAGTTGTTCATATTGCAATGTAAAATATTTCGAGACATTCTGCGTAACCCCCTTGACTTTTTGAGAAGTTTAATATAAACTATGAGTAGTTAAACTTCTTACTTGCCATTATACGCAGTTAAACTTCTCTTGTCAAGAGTGTAGACGAAGTTTAACTACATAAATTTAAGACAAGGAGTGAACAATCAAGATGACATTCGGCGAAAAAGTTAAGAACGAACGAAACAGACTCGGATTAAATCAGGATGAGTTGGCGAAAAAAATCGGCGTTACTCGTAGAGTTATCAGTTCCTATGAGAATGACAGTTCCCGTCCAAGAGGAACAGAACGCTATAAGAAACTTGCCGAAGCTCTCGGTGTAAATATCAACTATCTTTTATCGGAAGATGAAGCATTTATTGCAGATGTTGAAGATAATTACGGACACAGAGGTGCAAAGCAGGCAAAAGAACTTCTAGCAGAAGTAACCGGTTTATTTGCCGGCGGAGAAATGGCTGACGAAGACATGCGTGAAATGGTTGATGCCATTCAGGAAGCGTACCTTATTGCTAAGAAAAACAACAAGAAATACACACCGAAAAAGTATCGCAAAGACGAGTAACCTCTCGCTGTGCGTTGTCCGTTTTATGGGACAGCAGATGGTTTATAAAAAAATGGATAATATATCTGTTATAATGGCACTGCAAGGGAGGTGAGCCGTTTGGGATATAATACGCAGGATGAGATTGTCAAGATAGTGAACCGGCTCATCAAACGATGTGGCACTCGTAATCCATATAAAGTCGCTGATGAGCTTGGGATACATATTCTCTATCGAAATTTTACGAAACAGCGTGGAGCATACAAGGTAATCTTGAAGAATCGATTTATCTTTCTTCAGAACGGTTTGCACCCGGTTATTGAACAAATCGTATTATGGCACGAAATCGGACACGATGTTCTTCATCGCCAAGAAGCAGTTTCAGCCGGAGGATTCAAAGAATTTAATATCTTTGATATGCGTGAAAACCGGATGGAATACGAAGCCAATGTCTTTGCAGCTCAGGCTTCTTTACCGGACGATACGATTATTGAATATATTAAACAGGGGTATGATATTCAGCAAATTGCTCGCTGTATGCACTCCGACATAAATCTTGTCGCTTTGAAAGTTGATACTCTCAATTCACAAGGCTACAATTTTAGGAAACAGGAACATAGAAACGACTTTCTCAGATATAACAGAAAAATGTAAAGACCGTCAATTCTCGAATGAGATCTGACGGTCTTTGCATTACTTCGATTTCCATTATTCTTTGGAACAGCGTAAGCTCTGAGAAATATTCAAATACGAGCAACCACAAGCCTATATTGTTGAAAGCACAGAGTATGACAATAAAAATAAAACACCTGTGTTGACAGCAGGACAAAGTTTTATTTTAGGTTATACTGATGAACAGTTTTCAAATTCTGATTATTTATAGTAAATATGGTCTATCAAAATGACTATTTTCTGTTTCATTATTTAACTTAACAAAACAATTCCTATACTAAAAGGCGGAGTTCACTTTACATTTTCCCCATATATTTTTCTGCCATATGTACTGCCATAGCACCATCTGCCACAGCTGTTACTATCTGACGAAGTAACTTTGTTCTGACATCTCCTACAGCATAAACACCTGGAATACTCGTCTCAGTATTTTCACCTGCTACAAGATATCCTTTATTATCCAGTTCTATCTGATTATCTAAAAAATCTGTTGTCGGTTTTCTTCCTATACTCACAAACAGGCCGTCACATTCTATAATGTTTTCTTCTCCTGTAACTGTATCTTTCAACCGCACACCAGTCAATCGTTCTCCATAAATCAGTTCATTTACTGTATTGTTCCATCTAAACTCTATATTTTCAGTTTTCATCAGCTGGTCATGGTAGATTTTCGTTGCACGTAATTTATCTCTTCGATGAACAATGATGACTTTCTTAGCAATTCGACTTAAAAGAACAGCATCTGATACAGCAGAATTTCCACCACCAACAACCACCACGATCTTATCTTTATAAAACATACCATCACAGGAGGCACAATAAGCAACCCCATGACCTATCAATTCTTTTTCTTTAGCGAGACCAAGTTCTCTTGGATTTGCTCCAGTAGCAATCACTACTGTTTTCCCAATATAAATTCCCGAACTAGTTTCCACTCTCTTAAGCTTTCCTGTTAAATCCATATTAAAAACTTCAGCATATTCACTTTTAGCGCCAAATTTTTCCGCCTGTTTTTGCATTTTCTCTGCCAATGAAAATCCGTCAATTCCATTTTCAAAACCAGGATAGTTATCAATCTGCCAGGTCAATGACATCTGACCACCTGCAGATAATTTTTCTAAAACAATTGTATCAAATCCTGCTCTGGCTGCGTATAATGCTGAAGTATACCCTCCAGGTCCTCCCCCCACAATAATCATATCGTAAACATGATTTTCATTCATACAGCAGTCCTCCTTTTATTTTTCCAATGCTTCATTAATAAATTTCTCTATCATTATTTTTGATTCAGGTGCAACAATAAAATCTATTGCCTTTCCATCTCGATATAAAACCAGCGTAGGAATTATCTCAATCTTTTCAGCTTCTGCAATCTGTGGTTCTTCATCAATATTTACTTTTCCAGCAATAAGAATATCGCTGTATTCTTCACTTATTTTTTCATAAGCCGCTCCAATTCTACGGCAATAACCACACCAAGGTGCCCAGAAATCAACCAAAACCGGTTTTTCTTTATGAATTAATTGTCCAAACTTTTCTTTATTTATATTTATTGATGTCATATTTTTCAATTCCTTCTCCTGTTTGAACTTAATATACCTCATAAAAAGTCTTACTTCAGTGATGATATCACAGAAAAGATAATTTACTTTATTACACTTCTTTTTATTTCTATTTATGGCATATGCCAGTTACATAATTGACACATCTTAAAAAAGCAAGTATACTATGTTCATAAAGGAGATAACTATTATGAGCTTCGAAAATTATTTTCCACTATGGAATGACTTAAATACAGCACAGAAAAAAC
>NZ_DBLZMS010000018.1:0-11662 GCF_057037865.1 Ruminococcoides sp. | reverse complement strand
GTATGACTCGTCATCCGGCAAGCGTATTCACCGCAAGATTTCAAGATTGTGAATTTGTATACCATGTCCTTGCACAGGTGGTTACCATGTTGCACTTGACATATTATCCCCCCTACAGACAATACAGGTTTTTTATAATTTCAATTTCTTAAAGTTGTCATTCAAAATTGTGCAGGAGTTATCTAACTTTTGCAATTCCTGTTCGGTTAATTTTAGTTCCAGAATGCGTTTTGCACCGTTTGCGCTTACTATGCACGGGTTGCCGATGAACACATCTTTCTTGCCGCCGTATTCGCCACGCAGACGAACCGATACTGTCAGAACGCTGTTTTCATCTTGAAGAATTGCTCGGACGATACGGACGATTGACATACCGATGCCGTAGTAGGTTGCGCCCTTTGCCTCAATGATTTTGTGGGCGGCACAACGCACATCATCGCTTATCTGCTCAAGCTCCTCCATATAGTACGATTTTGGGTTATCACGCATGACATCCTTTAGCGGTTTGGCGGCAAGGAGTGCCTGACTCCACGGAACAAATTCGCTGTCTCCGTGTTCGCCTATTACATATGCGTGAATGTTGCGTGGATCAACCTCAAAATATTCGCCGAGAAGATATCTGAGCCGTGCCGTGTCAAGTGTAGTTCCCGTGCCGATGATTTTTGACGCATTGAATCCCGAAAGTTCATAGGTCACCCGTGTCATAATGTCAACGGGGTTTGTCGCAACAAGGAAAATGCCCTCAAAACCGCTTTGCACAATCTTTGGTACAATTGAAGAAAATACAACTGCGTTTTTCTGCAAAAGCTGAAGCCTGCTTTCGGTGGGCTTTTGATTTGCACCTGCGCAGATTACAACAATGTCGGCGTCGGCACATTCACCGTAACCTCCGCAACGGATTTTCATGCTTGAATGCGAAAATGCAAGCCCGTGGTTCAAATCCATTGCCTCACCCTCGGCACGCTTTTCGTTGAGGTCAATCATAACGAGCTCATCACACACATTTTGATTGAGTGCCGCATAGGCAAAGCTCATTCCGACCATTCCCGTTCCCACAAGTACAACCTTTCTTTTGTTTCCCGACATATGACCGTCCCTTTCATTTGTATTCTTTTTTTAGGATTTTCATATGTGCAAAAATTATTCTTAGGTTCAAAAAATTGATTGAATTGTGCTTTTTGGGGGAGTGTGAAAAAAATAACGGCAGAATCGGCTGTTTGTTTGGTGAAATGGCAAAGATTATATGTAAAAATCATCAAAATTCACTTGAAACGCAGATATAATTGTGCTAAAATTAATTTGACAAGGTGTTCGGAATACATTAGGCATATTCCGATTTTTATTTTATAGGAAAATGTCCGACAATGCTCGGACAGAGAAGTTTGAATATTCAGACTTTTACATTGTTATTTCCGTTATTCCAAGTTTGCACTTGGAATAATTGGCGAACACGGTTCGCCGCTACCAATGTGAATTCAAATGCGAAAGGAAAAGAGAAAAATGTACAAGATAGTTAAGAAAAAATCTCTGAATCCAACCGTTACACTTATGGAAATTGACGCTCCGCTTATTGCCAAAAAGGCAGAGCCGGGACAGTTTATCATTCTCCGTGTTGACGAGAACGGTGAGCGTATTCCGCTTACGGTTGCAGGCTATGACAGAGAGGCCGGCACAGTTCGTATTATCTTCCAGATTGTCGGTGCAACAACAGAAAAGCTCAATCACCTTAACGAAGGCGATTATATTCACGATTTTGTAGGCCCTCTCGGTGTTCCCACACATACAGACGGTCTTAAAAAGGTTTGCGTTGTAGGCGGCGGCGTTGGCTGTGCAATTGCACTTCCGGTTGCCGAAAAGCTCCACGAAATCGGCTGTGAGGTTCACTCAATTGTCGGCTTCAGAAACAAGGATCTTGTTATTCTTGAAGATGAATTCAAGGCTTGCTCAGACAAGTTTATTCTTATGACAGATGACGGTTCATACGGTCAAAAGGGCGTTGTTACAGCTCCTCTCGAAGAGATGATTAAGGCAGGCGAGGACTATGACCTCGTTATTACAATCGGTCCGCTTATCATGATGAAGTTTGTTGTTAAAACAACAAAGCCTTACAATATTCCCACAACAGTTTCCATGAACCCGATTATGATTGACGGCACAGGTATGTGCGGCGGCTGTCGTCTTACAGTTGACGGACAGACAAAGTTTGCTTGTGTTGACGGCCCCGACTTTGACGGCTTTAAGGTTGATTTTGACGAGGCTATGAAGCGTGGCGCAATGTACAAGCCGTTTGAGCGTCATGCATACGAAGAAACATGTAATCTGTTCAAGAAGGAGGTTGAGTAATCATGCCAAATATGTCACCAAAAAAGGCTCCTATGCCATCACAGGATCCTAATGTAAGAAATAAAAACTTTCTTGAGGTAGCAACAGGCTACACGGAAGAAGTTGCAATTGAGGAGGCACAGCGTTGCCTTAACTGTAAACACAGACCTTGCGTAAACGGCTGTCCCGTACATATCGCAATCCCCGATTTTATCAAAGAGGTTGCTCAGGGCAACTTTGCAGGTGCTTATGATGTAATTTCGCAGTCAAGCTCACTTCCTGCTGTTTGCGGTCGTGTTTGTCCGCAGGAGTCACAGTGTGAGTCAAAGTGCGTAAGAGGCATCAAGACTGAGCCTGTCGGAATCGGCAGACTTGAGAGATTTGTTGCCGACTGGCACAACGCTCAGACAGATGTTAAGGTAAATAAGCCTGAGTCAAACGGTCACAAGGTTGCTATCGTCGGTTCAGGTCCTGCAGGTCTTACCTGTGCAGGCGACCTTGCAAAGAAGGGTTACGATGTAACAGTATTTGAGGCTCTCCACCTTGCAGGCGGTGTTCTCGTTTACGGTATCCCTGAGTTCAGACTTCCCAAGTCAATCGTTCAGAAGGAAGTTGACACACTCAAAGAGCTCGGTGTTAAGGTTGAAACAAATATGGTTATCGGCAGAGTTCTCTCAATTGACGAGCTTATGGACGATTACGGCTTTGAGTCAGTATTTATCGGTTCGGGCGCAGGTCTTCCGAGATTTATGAATATCCCCGGTGAGAACCTTTGCGGTGTTTACTCGGCAAATGAGTTCCTCACAAGAACAAACCTTATGAAGGCTTATAAGGATGACAGCACAACTCCGATTATGCACGCAAAGAAGGTTGCAGTTGTCGGCGGCGGTAATGTTGCAATGGATGCCGCTCGTTGTGCAAAGCGTCTTGGCGCAGAAGAGGTTTATATTGTTTACAGAAGAAGCGAAGAAGAGCTTCCTGCCCGTAAGGAAGAAGTTGAGCATGCAAAGGAAGAGGGAATTATCTTCAAGCTCCTCAATAACCCTGTTGAAATTCTCGGCAACGAAGATGAGTTCGTAACGGGTATGAAGTGCATTAAGATGGAACTCGGCGAGCCTGACGCAAGCGGCAGAAGAAGACCTGTTGAAATCCCCGGCAGTGAGTTCGTTCTTGATGTTGACGCTGTTGTTATTTCAATCGGTACATCACCTAACCCGCTTATCAAGGCTACAACAAAGGGACTTGACACTCAGAAGTGGGGCGGTATCATCGCTGACGAAAACGGTCTTACATCCCGTGAGGGCGTATATGCAGGCGGTGACGCTGTAACAGGCGCCGCAACGGTTATCCTCGCAATGGGTGCAGGCAAAACAGCCGCAGCCGCTATTGACGAATACATCCGGAATAAAAATAAGTAATTTTTGTTCTGAGTTGAAAATGTAAAATTAAGGTCGGCGGTGTGCCACCGCTGTCTATTCGAGAAGATAGTTAGATAAAGAGATTGCATCAGATGCCCGAGAAAGGCTCTGATGCAATTTTTGTTATGTTAAAATTTTTCTCCGTATGGAAATCATTATCCCCTCAAACGGGTTGTGGGATTATACAAAACCTCGGCTCTTCGTGGTGTCAAGCCTCGTTGTTCTGTACTGTTTCCAAAAATAACTCTCACTCGTCTAATCCGTTCCAATCACTTGCGTGATTTACACGGTTTAGTCCTCGCCGGTCGTTATTTTTGGGTACAGAACCTCGGCTCTTCTGTTTTGCACAATAAATTAAATTTGTATATAGTCGGATTCTTTCTATTTTGGTATTGATTTTAGTATAAAATAGGTGTATTATGACTTTGATATGCGGACGGGTGAATTTTTTCAGTGGTCCGCACCTTGTTTTTAAATATTGGTTAAGAGGAAAATTTATGAGGATTATAATTGTTGGATGCGGAAAGGTTGGCTCTTCAATAGCGTCGGAGCTTAATTTGGAGGGGCATGAAATATCCGTAGTCGATATTAACCACGGTGCAGTCGATAAACTTGCAAATTCGCTTGATGTTCTCGGCATAGAGGGAAACGGTGCAACATATGATGTGCTTATTGAGGCAGGCGCAGAGTATGCCGATTTGCTTATTGCCGCAACCGCAAGGGATGAAATCAATCTGTATTCGTGTCTTATGGCTAAGGCGGCAGGCGTTACCCACACAATTGCAAGAGTGCGTAATCCCGAATACACAAACGACCTTTACAGAATCAAAGAGCATCTCGGTCTTTCTATGGCAATCAATCCCGAACAGACCGCCGCTAATGAAATCAGTCGTCTGTTAAGATTTTCGGGTGCACTTGAAATTGATTCGTTCTCAAAGGGCGTTGTTGAGCTTATCAAGGTAACTGTACCGCAGAATTCGTCAATTGTCGGAACTGCTTTGAGCAGAGTTGACAACCTCAGAGGTAAGGTGAGAATCTGTACGGTTGAGAGAGGGGATGAGATGTTCATTCCTAACGGTGATTTTGTTATTAACGGCGGTGACAGAATTTCTGTTGTTGCAAAGCCCGAAATTGCCGCAAAATTCTTTAAGCGTATCAGTATTGCAATCGGCAGAAGTAAGGATGTTATCCTTCTCGGCGGCGGCAAGGTTTCGTTCTACCTTGCAAAGACGCTTATTAAATCCGGTGCGAATGTCAAAATTATCGAGAAAAATCCCGAACGCTGCAACTTTCTTTCGGAGGCTATACCCGGGGCTGTTATAATTCAGGGCGATTGCATGGATCAGTCGCTGTTGCTTTCGGAGGGTGTTGAACACGCTGACGGCATTGCCGCTCTTATGGATTATGACGAAGAAAATATTATCATAACGATGTACCTAAAGGGCATTACAAAGGCAAAATTGATTACTAAGGTAAATAATGCGTCATTTGATCCGCTTTTGCATGATCAGAATTTTGAATGTATTATTCATCCAAAGAGCCTTACAGGCGAATATATTGCAAGATATATCAGAGCGATGCAGAATACGGGCGACAGCAATGTTGAATCGCTTTACCGCCTTAACGACGACAAGGTTGAGGCTCTTGAATTCAAGGTTAATGCGGAATCAAGGGTTACGAATGTTCCGATTATGAGCCTTAATCTGAAGGCTAATCTTCAGATTATCTGCATTAACAGAGGCGGAAAAATTATTCTTCCGCAAGGTACGGATGTGATTAAACCTGAGGACACGGTAATTGTGCTTACCATGCAAAAAGGTCTTAGCAAGCTTGAAGATATTGTAAAGCGTTGAGGGGAGCATAATGAATAAACGATTAATTGTGTATATCCTCGGCTGGGTTCTTATTGTCGAGGGCGCGGCTATGCAGATTGCAACCGTTACTTCATTTATATACGGCGAACACGAGGGACTTTATTTTCTTGGAGTAGGTGCTTTGTCAGCACTTTTGGGATTGCTTGCCGTAAAAGTAAAAAAGCCGAAAAATCCCGTGCTTTATCAGAAGGCAGGCTTTGCGGCTACTGCGTTAAGCTGGATTCTTATGTCTTTTGTAGGATGTTTTCCGTTCTGGCTGAGCGGTGAGATTCCGAGTTTTATTGACGCTTTTTACGAAACCGTGTCGGGCTTTACAACAACAGGTTCAACTATACTTACCGATGTTGAGGCATTGAGCCACGGAATGCTTATGTGGCGAAGCTTTCTCCATTGGTTGGGCGGTATGGGCGTAATCGTGTTCTTGCTTGCTATTATCCCGAAGCTCGGCGGTCAGCAGAATATTTTCCTTATGAAAGCCGAGAGCCCCGGTCCGATTGTGGGCAAGGCTGTTCCGAAAATGAGAAATTACGCAATGATGCTCTACGGAATTTATTTCGGCTTGACTACACTTGAATTTATATTTCTGATTGTAGGCAAAATGCCTGTTTTTGACGCACTTAACATAAGCTTTGCAACGGCAGGTACGGGCGGTTTCGGTGTTACCAACGCAGGTATCGCTTCATACAACAATTATCTGCAAACCGTTATTGCTGTATTTATGATGCTGTTCGGAATTAACTTTTCCGTGTATATCCTCATTCTTGCGAAGAAGTTTAAGCAGGCTTTCCGCATTCAGGAGCTGTGGGTTTATTTCGGAATTATCGTGCTGTCAACAGCCTTGATTGCGTTTAACATCAGGTCACTTTATCCGAGCGCGTATGATGCGGTTCACCAGAGCTTTTTCTATGTTTCGTCAATTATTACGACAACAGGTTTTGGTTTGACGGATGTCAATAACTGGCCTGAATTTTCAAAAACTGTGATTATGATTATCACATTTATCGGTGCAATGGCAGGCAGTACAGGCGGCGGTTTTAAGGTTTCAAGAGTTATTTTGCTCTTTAAGGAAACACGAAAGGAGTTTTCACTCCTCATTCATCCGAGAAATGTTAAGACCGTTAAAATGGACGGCAAGACGATTGACCACAACGTTATGAGGTCAACTTCAATTTTCCTTGTGCTGTACATCGGAATCTTTGCGTTAAGCTGGCTTGTGCTTTCGCTTGATCAGACGGATTTTGTGACGAGTTTTACGGCTGTTGCCGCAAATATCAACAACACAGGTCCGGGTCTTGGAATGGTTGGCCCTGTCGGCAACTATTCGGAATTCAGTATTTTGTCAAAAATTATTTTGATTTTCGATATGTTAGCAGGCAGACTCGAATTGTTTCCGTTGATGTTGCTGTTCGCCCCGTCAGCGTGGAAAAAATCGTAAGTAAATTGAAAAGATTATAATAAAGATCGGGAAGACAGTTTGCAAAATGCAAAACAATGTCTTCCCGACTGTTTTTTATATGTGGAATTGTGCGAATAATTACAATACTACGCTCGGGCATAATATGTTTTTAATATTACAAACTGTCTTCACGAACCGGGAAAGACGGCTAGCCGTCAATTTAAAAGCACATCGGCAATTGCGTTGCCTAACAGACTGCCCGAGTAGGTTGCCTCGTCAATGGAATTTGATTCTGTGCCGACTTCTATTAACAGCGAACCGTTGCAAACATATTCATTGTATGCAAAGTAGTCAAAATTCAGCGGTCTTGTCATATCGGGATAGAGGGTTTCGGCTTTGTCCTGAATTTTCAGGGCAAAGTTTAAATTTTCCTCCCAGCAGTCAAAACCCCGTTCACCGTCTGTGTCACATCCCGCAAGAATCATAATCTGCGCACCCTTTTTGCCGTTGTATGTAAACACGGGCTTAACCTTGTTTTCGTCCGTTCCGATTGCATCACGGTGCAGGTCGATAACAACCTTGATATCGGGATATTTTTCAAGATTTTTATACACTGTGTCAACACTACGGTCATACGAACCGTTGTAGGATTCATCGTGAATTGTCGTGTCATGAACCGTTTTTATTCCACGCTTGTTGAGCTGTTCGGTGAGTGCATCTCCGACTGCCACAACATTGAAATCGTTGTTGTTTGTGCGTGAATAAAAGCTGTCATAGAAAAAGTTAACATCTTCGTCAAGATATGCCTCGCTTGTGTGGGTGTGGTAGATAAGAACCTGCGGTGAGTTTATGCCCTTGTCAATTGAAAACGGCAGTTTTGCCGAAAGAAGTCCGTCAAAGTCAAGGGACAGTCCCGTTTTGTTTTTGACAAAGCAGTTGTCAACCTGAGTTCCCGTGTCGCCTATGGTGCGTTCCTCAACCGTGTATTTGTTCTCGCCGTCATGGTTGCCGTAGGAATCGTAATAGGTGCTTTTGTCACGCTTGTGATTTTTTTCGGCTATGGGTTCTGTGTCGGCTGATTCTGTGGGCTTTTGGTCGGAATCTGTCGGCTTTTCCGTCTTTGAATTTTCAAGCTTGTATTCTCCGTTTGTGAGAGTAAAAGCGGCAGCGGCAAGTGCCGCAGGATTCTGTGATTCAAAGCAGAGAGGCAGTCTGTATATAACGCTTAAAACAGCCGTTGTCAACAGTACAACGGCTGTGCTTGTTTTTAAGGCTTTTTTCAGTTTCTTTTTTGATGTTCCTTCACTTTTCACAAAATCACCTGCAATCCGTACATATGTTGGCTATCGGTTTCTGCAATAAATATATGCCGTGCTGTAGGTGAATATGTGTAAATATGCGTGGATTTACATTAACGAGATGAGGTCGGGCAAATCAAATTCATTTTGCAGCGCTCCGTTGAGCGCAAAGGCTATGAGCCTTGAGGCTCTTTCCGTGAGCAGGTCAATTTCTCTCGGAATGACTACAAGCTGTCTGCCCTGCGGCATAAGCATTTTCTGCGTTTTTCGGTTGCAGTCATTGCCGAGAATGTCAACCGCAAGTGTTTGTGCGTCAACAACGGTCGGCACTCCGATTGCAATAACAGGAACTCCGATTGTTTCCTTTGTGATTTTGGTTCGGTGGTTGCCCACCCCAGCACCGGGTGAGATTCCCGTGTCGCTTATCTGAAGTGTACAGCCGAGCCTTTCGGTTCTGCGTGAGGCGAGTGCGTCAATTGCAACAACGGCTGTCGGTCTTATCCGCCGTACAATGCTGAGAATGTATTCGCCTGTTTCAATGCCCGTCTGTCCCGTGACTCCCGTCTGCATTACGGCAACGGGGCGAAGTCGGTCAAGTCCCGTTGAACGGGCAATTTCTCCGCCTATGTGACGGGTGGCAAGCACTCGTCGGCTTGTTTTCGGTCCGAGTGAGTCGGGAGTGATTTCCATGTTGCCGAGTCCTGCAACAAGCACAAGTCCGTTTACGGGCAACAGCCGTTTGATTTCATTGCCGACGGTTTCAAGCCGTTTGTCGGTTTCGGTAAAATTGTCGGTGAGTGACGGCAACTCAATTGTAATGTATGTGCCGATTTCCTTGCCGAGTGCCTGTCTTGCCTTTTGGTTCTTTACAATCAGCCGTGAAATTTCAAGACCGTTTTCACTGTATTTTTTGAATTCAATACCGCCTGTGTTTTCTCCTGCAATTTCTCTTGCCTCAATTGCAAGGTCGGTTCTGAACTGCAAAATAATCCCCCGTTTCGCAAATTTGTTTGTATATTGTTATTATTGCGCAATTTTATATTATGTATTCTATTTACAAGACTATTTTGTTTTGTTATAATCTTAACGCAGGTATCTACTGCTTTTAGGCAGTAGATACTCCCGAAATTCAGTTGACACTGAATTTCTAAGGAGCTGACGCTCCTCTGCGTAGATTGCAATCTATCACAAATTCCGCTCCTTGCAAGCAAAGCGGAAATTGTTCAGATTTAAATCCTTTATCATAAAGAAAAAGAGATAGATTATAATTCTAAAACAAACACACATCTTTACATTATATACAGGTGATTTTATGAACAAAAAATTTGTTGAAAAATTTACCGCAGTGGTTTCTGCGGTGTGTATGATTTCGGTCGGCATTGCAAGCGTAAATGCGGCTGAAATTGATGACGGATTTGAGTCGGTCACAAAGAATGCACAATCTTCGGATTCGTCTTTTCCGTCTGCATATTCCGCAATCGGCTATTCGCTTGTTGACGAAAATGGACTTCCGAGTAATTTCAGCTCAAAAAATCTCGGCTTTGTAACACCTATCAAGGCTCAGCAGTATAATGATTGTTGGGCGGTTGCAGGCACAGAAGGCTTTGAAACAAAGCTTTTGAAGCTTGGCTATCCCGTTACCGAGATGTCACATGACCACGCAAACGCAAGTTCCACAACCCAGACAAACGGCAAGGGCTGGCAGAGAAAATACCGTGACGGCGGATTTACAAATATTTATCCCGGCTATCTCACCTCATGGCAGGGCGGTGCAGAGATTGCCGATGTCGGTGAGATTGATTTTTCAAAAAATATTCACGGCGATGATATGACAGCCGACAAGACTAAATACGGCACAACAAAACTGCGTTATCTTGACGGCGCTGATTCAAACGAAATCAAGCAGGCAATAATCGACAACGGCTCGGTGACAGCGTCATATGCCACATCAAACAAGTGCTTTAACAATGCAGGCACAACCTACTTTATGCCGCAGTCATATGACGGCGACTATGTCGGTCACACAATCAGCATTGTGGGTTGGAACGATAATCTCAGCAGGTACAGATTCTCTAACGGAACAGGTGTGTTGCCGCAGAACAACGGAGCATGGCTTGTGCGCAACAGCTGGGGCGATAACAACACAATGGGCGGTTATTTCTGGCTTTCATATGAGGATAAGTACATTTTCGGCGAAAAGTATTCCCCGAATTTCACAATTGACGAGGTGACGGAGATTACCGACGATATGACATTGTTGCAGGATGAACGCTACGGTGCTACATACAGCTTTGATTATGTTGACAGCAACGACATTACATTCATCAATTGCTTTGATTTTGGCGAAAACAGCCGTACACTTGATAAGGTGCTTTTTGAAACAAAGAGCAACGGTGCGGATTATGAGATTTACTACATTCCCGTAAGAGACGGTGTTCCCTCAAATGATGAGAGCGAATGGAAGTCTGTTGCCTCGGGCAAGGTTGCATACAGCGGTTATCAGTCTGTTGATGCAAACGGATTTGTTGCGCCGCTCGGAAGAGGTGCAGTCGGTGTGAGAATCAAAACAAATTCAGAGGAATCAAGTCAGCTTGGTGTAGGCGAATGGCTTACAAGTGCAACGAAAATGACATTCCTCAATGATTCATCTTACGGTAACAGCTACATTAAATATGACGGCGCAACATGTGAACTGCTCGACTGGTACAAAACCGAGAGAGATGATACGCTCGGCGGTACATTTGTTATCAAAGCTGTGGCACTCAAAAATGATAAGATTTTGAACGGCGATGTTGACCTTGACGGAGATATTACCGTTAAGGACGCAACCATTGTTCAGAAGTATATAGTAAAGCTTGAACAGCTTGACAACACACAGCTTTGCAATGCCGATTGTGACGGTGACGGAGATATCACGGTTGCCGATGCCACGAAAATTCAGAAAATAGTTGTGGGAATTAATTAAAATTGAAAATGGACGGCGAGCCACCGTTCTCGGTTCGTGAATACAGTCGTTTCAAGGCGAGAGCGTAGATGTCCGAGCGGAAGTTTTTTTAATTGAAAGTTGAAAATTGAAAATTGAAAATTGCGGTCGGGCAGACAGTTTGCAAAATGCAAATCATTGTCACCCGACTGTTTTTGTATATATAGAAGTTGCGTTTAAATGTATGGGCGAACCGTGTATGCCTGCAAGTAATGGTACAAATTATATGTTAAAACAAATTTTATAAATGTCACAAATCAGTAGGGGCGGTCATCGTGTCAAGTGCAACATGGTAACCACCTGTGCAAGGACATGGTATACAAATTCACAATCTTGAAATCTTGCGGTGAATACGCTTGCCGGATGACGAG
>NZ_DBLZMS010000017.1:0-12278 GCF_057037865.1 Ruminococcoides sp. | reverse complement strand
AGCTCCTTCATTTGCTATTTTCTTGCCATTTATTTTATCATAAAACTGTATACTATGTCTTTGCACTGTTGTATACTATGTTACTACACTGCACACATCGGACGCCCGCAAGTAACCGCACAAATTATATGTAAAACATATTTTATAAATGCCACAATGTAATTGTTATACTGTAGCGGCGAACCGTGTTCGCCAATCGTTTTGGTTGTAAAACCAAAACGAACATATACGCATTTTTGTTATATAAAATAATGTGTTAATAAACAAATAATTTCATCAAGGCGGGCGGCCAATGACCGCCCCTACTGACACGAACTGAGAACGGTGGCACGCCGCCACGAATAATTACGCAAACCACAAAACAACGCTCGGGCGAAATATGTTTTGAGTTTAACAAACTGTCTTCACGAACTGAGAACGGCAACTTGCCGTGGAGGAATTTATGGATAAAAATAACGATTTTGAAAATGCGGTTGAAGTGACATCTGTAACAACTGAACACCCCAAATCAAAAAATAGAATAAAGAAAAGGCATGAATCAAAGCTACATAAAACCCTGCGGATAATTAAAAATATAATTTGCTGGGGAGTGCTTGCAATACTTGTGCTGACCGTAATTGTGTTTATGGGTTCAAAGGTGAACGGAAAAACACCTTCGCTTTTCGGATATTCCGTGCTACGAGTTTCAACGGGCAGTATGCAGCCCGAGCTTATGATCGGCGATGTTATTCTCGGAAAGAGCGTTGACAATCCGACCGCCCTCAAGGTCGGCGATATTATCACCTATCGCGGCAGTGGGCAGACCGAGGGACTTCTCGTGACTCATAAGGTTGTAGTTGCACCGTATAAAACAGCTGACGGCACATATAAGCTACAGACAAAGGGCATTGCAAACGATGCTCCCGACCCGGAAATTTCAACCGAAGATGTGCTTTATATTATGGTGTGCAAGCTCGGATTCATTGACACATTGTACAACCTTTTCTTCTCACCGTGGGGACTGCTGATTTTTATTGCGGCGCTGCTGCTGATATTCATTGATGAGCTTATCGTTATAATCCGCATACTTACAGGTCACGACAAATCACCGAAGGACAGCGACATCAACGAAATTATAGACCGTTTGCAGAAGGAAAAATTGCAACAAAAGGCTGAATCCGACAACGATACAAAATCGGAAGAATAAATAAAAGCTGAATATATTTAATTTCGGACGAAAGGAAAATTCTCTTTTCGTCCGTTTTTTGTTGGCGAAAAAGACAAAGCGGAAAAATGGTGAAAATAGCTTTTATATGGGCTAAAATCGGCTTTTTAGTTGCATTTTTGGGCGATTTGTGGTATATTTTATACGGTCAAATTTGACTGTAACATACTGATTGTGTTTAGAAATTGATATGTTAAGGGTGGTTTCATGGATTACAAATTAATAGCGCTTGACATTGACGGTACGCTGACAAACTCCCAAAAGGAGATTACTCCCCGTACAAGATATGCTCTTATGGAGGCGCAGAAGCAGGGCAAGAAAATTATTCTTGCGTCAGGCAGACATCCCGTAGGAATTATGCCGATAGCAAAAGACCTTATGCTTGACCGTTTCGGCGGTTTTATTATGGCTTTCAACGGCGGCAGGATTATCAATTGCGAAACAGGCGAAACTATGGTGAGCAAGCTGTTTCCGCTTGAATATCTTCCCGACATCGTGAATGTTTTGAAGGATTCAAACATTACAATCAACACATACGATGACAGGCGAATCATCTCGGATAATAAGGTGAATGACTATACCTATGTTGAAAGGGACGTTATCAAGGCTGAAATGGTTGTTGTTGACGATTTTATCTCATCTGTAAGATTTGATATCAACAAAATTCTTCTTGCAGGCGAACCCGATGAGCTTGATAAGTATCAGAAAATTCTTGCAGACCGTTATGACGGCTTGCTCGATGTATATAAAAGCGCACCTTATTTTCTTGAGATTATGCCGTTTGGTGTTACAAAAGGCTCAATGCTTCCGCTTTTGCTTGATAAACTCAAGATTAAAAGGGAAGAGCTTGCCGCTTTCGGCGACAACTACAACGATATGACAATGATAGGTTATGCAGGCTTCGGCGTTGCAATGGGTAATGCCGAAACCGATGTAAAGAAGATTGCCGATTACATCTGCGAATCAAACGATAACGACGGTATTGCAAACACACTTGATAAATTCATTTTAAAGCAATAGTCGCACAAAGTTTGAACCTAATATAAGCTTGAAAATATAAAATATAATTTAACGGAGCGTCAGATTTGGCTTAACCCTTTAAAAGAGTTGAAAAAACAGAATCTGTCGCTCCTTTTTGTATATAATAGCCAAATTGAGGGCTTAATCTTTGGCGGCATCAAAGTTGTAATAATTCTATAAAAGAAAAATATATGAGGCTGTCTAAATTATAATATAATTGTATGTTATGTTGTACAAAGTATAACAAAAGGAGGAAAATCTATGGCAAAAATCAAAAAATTGCTTGCTTTGATTTTGTCGATTTGCGTAATTTGCACGGTATCTGTTATGTCCGTAAGTGCGGCTAATACAGATGACGATAACGACACTTCGGCATCAAGCACAATCACAGTACATTACTACTGTGAGGAAGGCACGCCCACAATCTATTATTGGAACAGTCTTCCGAAAAACATCAGCACGGAGTACCCCGGCGTTAAGATGACTTCCGAGGGAAACAACTACTACAAGTACACTTTCAACGATGTAACAAAAATCAATATGATGTTTGTTACAAACGGAAAGCAGTCTGCGGAACTCACAAGAAACACAGGCGAGTGGTGGTACAAAAATAAGAGATGGTCAAGCAAAAATCCTGAAGATATGCAGGAATTTGACCGTGTTGACATGCGTGAAGACACAATTTATTTTGTAATTACAACCCGTTTCTATGACGGTGACACAGGTAACGATGTTCATTGCTGGGATGACTCACAGGCAAACAACCCCGACAGCGATCCCGCATGGCGTGGTGACTTCAAAGGTCTTATCGACAAGCTTGACTACATCAAGGCTCTCGGATTCAGCGCAATCTGGATTACTCCTGTTGTAACAAATGCGTCAGGCTACGATTACCACGGCTACCATGCAATGGACTTCTCAACAGTTGATGTTCGTTATGAGAGCGACGGCGCTACATATCAGGATCTTATTGATGCCGCTCATGAAAAGGGCATCAAGATTGTTCAGGATATCGTAGTTAACCATTCAGGTAACTTCGGTGAGGCAACTCTTGCTCCTATGTTTACAAAGGAATACGACTCAATTCAGGATCTTGCTTCTGTAGATTGCATGAAGGTTATTGAGGGAAGCGACTTTGCTAAAACATTCCCGAACTACGATGACCTTGAGCCTAAGTATCAGTATGCCGCAAGACTTAATATCATGAAGGATACTAAGGAGCTTGACTCCGGTAATCACGACACGGAAAACTACTATCACCACTTCAAAGACCTCAGCTGGGAAAGCCCGACTGTACAGACAGGTCAGATTGCCGGTGACTGCGTTGATATCAACACAGAGAATCCTACAGTTGCTAATTACCTTAACGACGTTTATAACAACTATATCAACATGGGTGTTGACGCTTTCAGACTTGATACTGAAAAGCACGTTTCAAGACTTACACTTAACCAGTATTACTTCCCGTCATGGCTCAAGACAGGCGGTAAAAACTTCTTCATCTTTGGTGAGGTTTGTACTCGTGTAAGTGAATTCTGGAACCACAACATTCCTGCAATTTCAGCTCCGTTCTATACATGGGCTGAATCAGACAGCCAGTACATCGATTCATTTACAAATGATCAGGCTGCAAACATTGATCTTACACTTAAGCACTATGACAGCAACGCAAGTACAGCAAATCAGCCCACATCTGATAATGTTTATCTTGACGGTCTTAAGTATCACACACCTGATTACAGCAAGGCAAACGGCACAAGCGTAATCGACTTCCCGATGCATTGGAACTTCTCAAATGCAAGCAACGCATTTACCCGTGCTTGTGAAGAAGATCCGTACTACAATGACTCATCATGGAATGTAACATATGTTGATTCTCACGACTACGGTCCTGATATGGACAGCCGTTACGACGGCGGTACACAGTCATGGGCTGAGAACCTTGATGTACTCTTTACTTTCCGTGGTATTCCGTGTCTTTACTACGGTTCTGAGCTTGAGTTCCAGAAGGGTGTTCCTATGGACGTAGGTCCTAACGCACCTCTTTCAACAACAGGTCGTGCATACTTCGGTGACTACCTCGAGGGCGACGTAACAGCAACAGACTTTGGTACATATTCTAATGCAAGCGGTGCTGTTGCAAGCACACTTGAAGCACCTCTCGCTGTTCATATTCAGCAGCTCAACCGAATCAGAAGAGCAGTTCCTGCACTTCAGAAGGGTCAGTATACAAGAAGCAAGACTTATGTTGACGGTAATATGGCATTCGTTCGCCGTTACACACAGGGCGCTACAGACAGCCTTGCTTGTGTAACTATCTCAGGCGGTGCTACATTCAAGAACCTTCCTAACGGTAAGTACATTGATGCAGTTACAGGCGATGTTAAGTATGTTACAGACGGCACACTTACAGTATCTTCTGTTGGTAGGGCTAATATGAGAGTTTATGTTTGCTGTGCAGACGGTTTCACCGGAATTGACGGTCAGATCGGCACTAACGGCGCATATCTCAAGTAATAAAATAATGTTGTTTTTTACGGAGCAGGTTTTTCCTGCTCCGTATTTTTCTGCCCTAAGCCCTCAAATGACGGATTGCAGATTTATGTCCGTCAAAATTATACTTCATTTATAAATAAACATCCCGAAAGTTGCATAATGATGAATAAAAAGACAGAAAGTTATGCAAATTCTACATATAAGGTTTAAAATCGTTATGACACTTCTGCAAGAATTGTACCTTTTCTTTTTTTTTAAAATGTGCTATAATATATAAAATATAGTTTCAATTTATTGTGAATTTTAAAAGGGAGTGTTTTTTATGACAAACAGCGAGTATTCGGATGTTACACCGCAGATTCATGCTCTGGCTCAGAAAATGACGCATAACTCCGTTATTGATACAGATTTATACAGTAAGTACAATGTAAAAAGAGGTTTGCGTGACCTTGACGGTAAGGGTGTTCTCACAGGTCTTACAGATATTTCTACAATCACACAGAATAAGCTTGTTGACGGAAAGCTTGTTCCTTGCGAGGGTGAGCTTCGTTACAGGGGCTATAATGTAAAGGATATCGTTGACGGTATTCTTGAGGATGACCGTTTTGGTTTTGAAGAGGTTACATATCTTCTTCTCTTTGGCGATATGCCTAACGAAGAACAGCTTAAAGACTTTAAGAAGCTTCTCGTTCAGTACAGAACTCTTCCTCAGCACTTTGTTCGTGATGTTATCCTCAAGGCCACAAGTAACGATATGATGAATTCAATAGCAAGAAGTGTTCTCACACTTTTCTGCTATGATAAGAACGCTAACGATACATCAATCGACAATGTTTTAAGACAGTGCATACAGCTTATCTCCGTATTCCCTCTTTTGTCGGTTTACGGCTATCACGCATATAATCACTATCAGCGTGATAACAGCCTTTATATTCACCGTGCAGAGCCTACGATGTCAACAGCCGAGGTTATTCTGTCGCTTCTTCGTCCCGACAGACACTACACTCCGCTCGAGGCAAAGGTTCTTGATATGGCGCTCATTCTCCATATGGAACACGGCGGCGGTAACAACTCAACATTTACAACACATGTTGTAACATCTTCGGGTACTGATACATACTCGGCAGTAGCTGCGGCACTTGCATCTCTCAAAGGTCCTAAGCACGGCGGTGCAAATGTTAAGGTTTACTATATGTTTGAGGATCTCAAAAAGCATGTTAAGGACTGGGAAGACGAGGACGCTCTTGAAGATTATCTTGAAAAGCTCCTTGACAAGCAGGTCTTTGATAAAAAAGGTCTTATCTACGGTATGGGACACGCAGTTTATACAATTTCCGACCCCCGTCAGCAGATTCTTCACGGTGCTGTTAAAAAGCTTGCGTTTGCCGAAGGTCACAATGATGAATTTGATCTTTATGAGAGAGTTGAAAGACTGGCTCCGAAGGTTATCGGCAGAAAGCGTAAAATCTATAAGGGCGTTGCCGCAAATGTCGATTTCTACAGCGGACTTCTTTACAGCCTTCTTGACATTCCGTGCGAGCTTTATACTCCGCTTTTTGCAACAGCTCGTATTACGGGTTGGAGCGCACACAGGCTTGAGGAGCTTATCAACTGCGGTAAGATTATCCGTCCTGCATATATGAGCATTTCCGAAAACAAGGAATATGTTGATTTGAAAGACAGATAATACGGCGAACCGCCGTTCCCCGTTCGAGAAGTTAGTTTTACAAGTGCGAGAGTTAAATTGTCCGAGCGTATGGAAAATTGAAAGTTGAAAATTAAAGTCGGGCGACAGTTTGCAAAATGCAAATTATTGTCGCCCGACCGTTTTTTATATATGAAATTAACTGTTTGGTCGTGGGGCGGATAATATCCGCACTACGATTTTTCGCAACATTCATCTTAAAACAACAAAAGACCGCTCTTTTGAGCGGTCTTTAAAGCTTGTGTTTTAAATTCAAAATTTATTGCAATCAGCAGAAGAATACATCCATCTCTTCTGCGTTGCCGTCGGCAACAAAGTATGCCTTGCTTTCTTCGGGCTTCAGATAGATTGAAATTTCCTTTGCATCCTTGCCGTATGTAGCCTTAACATTTTTGATTACTTCTTCAACAGGAACCTGTGCGCCTGCATATTCTACGAAGAAATTAACCTTTGTTTCAACCGGAACGGGCTTCTTTGGAGCAACCTTCTTTGGAGCAACCTTCTTTGGAGCTGCTTTCTTAACAGGAGCCTTTTTAACGGGTTCTGCTTTCTTAACAGTTTCAACCTTTACATTTTCTGTCTTTGCGGGTTCAGCCTTCTTTGCAGCTGTAGCAACAGTCTTAGCAGGCTCAGCCTTTGCAACAGTCTTTTTTACAGGCTCTTCCTTAACGGGAGCAGTTTTTGCAGGGGCTGTTTTTGCAGTTGTTTTCTTTGTTGTTGCCATAATAAATCCTTCTTTCAAAGTAATAAAATATTGCAGAAATAAAAGTTTTATCTTTTGTAAATATTATACATTTCAGAGTAAAAAATGTCAATAAACTGTACAAAAATTCGGCGGTTAATACATATTTGCGAAAAAATAAAATTCCTGTTAGTTGAAATGCACAATGTTATTGCCTCATATTTGTGAACTATGTCGTTTTTTCTGTCAAAAAAAACGAAAAAAAGCACATCATCATTTGAAAACCTCTTGCAACTGTGCTAAAATGATAGCGATTAATTTAAGAGAGAAGAATGATTTATGGGAGAGAATTTCATTATTATTGCACAACAGGTGCTTGTACTGTTCATTTTGATTGCAGTCGGTTTTATTTGCGGTAAGAAGAAAATTATCACCGATTTTTCCGCCCGTCACATGACCGATATAGTATTGTATGTTGTGACGCCCTGCGTTATGATTTCTGCTTTTCAGCGAGAGTTCTCGTTTGAACTTTTGAGCGGACTTATAATTTGCGTTGCCTGCTCTGCACTTATTTTCGCTGTTTCAATACTTATCTGTAACCTGATTTTTCATGATAAAGATGAAAGCCGTAAGGCTGTTATCCGCTTTGCAACAATCTATTCAAACTGTGCATTTATGTCTTTGCCCCTCCAGAAGGCAATTCTCGGTGATGACGGTTGGTTTTACGGCTCAATTTTCGTTGCCGTATTCAACATTTTTGTATGGACGCACGGACTTGTTTCAATGAGTGGTGACAAAAAACAGCTTTCATTCAAAAAGCTTGTTCTCAACCCCGGTCTTATTGGTGTTCTTCTTGCAATTATCCTGTTTATTACAGGTTTTAAGCTTCCGTACATAATCAGTCAACCGGTTGAATATCTTGCAGTTCTGAACACTCCGCTCCCGATGCTTATTATAGGTTTTTACCTTTCACAGGCTGACTTTAAAAAGGCGTTCACTGACAAGGGCGTATATTTTTCTTCGGCAGTCCGTCTGATTGCTTTACCGATGATTACAGCGGTTGTAATGTCATTGTGCCGTGTCACACCCATAATTACCATGGCTTGCGTAATTGCCACATCAGCCCCTACTGCCGCAACAACAACTATGTTTGCAACAAAGTTCAACAAGGATGTTGAGCTGTCGGTTAGTATCGTTGCCGCAACTACGGTATTTTCACTTGCAACAATGCCACTTGTCGTAATGCTTACGGGCATGATGAGCGGATTTAGTAGTTAATGTAAAATTGAAAATGGAAATTATGGTCGGCGGTGTGCCACCGCAGACCTTTCGAGAAGATAGTTGAGATAAATGAATTGCATTGATGCCCGAAACGGCATTGATGCAATTTTTATTTTATATGAATTTAACTGTTTAATTGCAGAGGAAAACCGTGTTCCCCCGTTAGTAATGGCAGAAAATTTATGTTCTCGAATTGGGAACGGCGGCTCGCCGGTGTGGGAGGATTTCACAGACAATTACAATTTTACGCTCGGGCATGGTATGTTTTTGATATTACAAACTGTCTGCACGAATTGGGAACGGCGGCTCGCCGTAAAAATATATGGAAATCTCGGCTAAAATTTGATATAATGAACACATAAAAATATATAATCCTTTGAGGGGGACTGTATTATGTCGAGAAATCCTATGCAAAAACAGAAGCTTTTGTATCTGCGAAAAATTCTTCTTGAAAAAACCGATGAAAATCACGGGCTGACTTCAAGTGAAATTCTGGCAGAGCTTGCGTTGTACGGAATTACTGCGGAGCGAAAAAGTCTTTACGATGATTTGCAGGTGCTTGAAAAATTCGGAATGGACATCTGCAAGAGCAAATCATCAACCGTTAAATATTATGTTGCAAGCAGAGAATTTGAACTGCCCGAGTTGAAGCTCCTTGTTGACGCAATTCAAAGCTCAAAATTCATTACCGAAAAAAAGAGCATTTCCCTCATTCATAAGCTTGAAGGGCTTGCAAGTGTTCACGACGGCAAGGAACTGCAACGGCAGGTTTTTGTCGCAAACAGAGCCAAAACAATGAATGAACGAATTTATTATTCGGTTGATAAAATTCAGAATGCAATAGCACTCAACCGCAAAATCTCGTTCAAATACTACCGTTGGGAACTCGATTTTTCGAGAACGGAGCGAATTGTCAAGCGTGAAAAAATCAGGGACGGCGGATACACGGCATCACCGTGGGCGCTGTGCTGGGATGATGAGAATTACTATCTCATTGCCTATGACACCTGTGCCGACAATATAAAGCATTACCGTGTTGACAAAATGGACGATATCGAGGTGCTTGACGATGAGCGTGACGGGGGAAAGACCTTTGAAAAATTTGATCCTGCAGATTATTCAAAGGGCGTTTTCTCAATGTTCGGCGGTGAAAAAGCTACGGTTAAGCTGTCGGTTGACAATGACTGCATAGGTGTTATTGTTGACAGGTTCGGCAGGGATATTTTTGTTACAAAGGAAAGCGACACAACATTCGGTGTATCGGTTGATATTATGACAAGCAAACAGTTCTACGCTTGGGTATTCGGTCTTGGCGGAAAGGTCAGAATTATATCGCCGCAAAATGTTGTTGATGAATTTAAAAAGCAGCTTAAAAATGTAAACGATTCATTTTAATTGCCATACGGTTGGCAATATTTCATATTAAAATCGTTAAATAATAATGTCTGATTCGGAAACAATCATAACAATTATCAGTAGATAAATTGATACATTATTGCGTAGAATTAAAAATCAATTAACATACAGCAGACAGCGGAATATTTAAAATTTGCACTAGTTGCAGTTTATACATTTATTTTTTGCACATTTGTCGTAATTATTGACTTTATTGTGCATAAAGTCTATTATATTGTTGCAGTGATTATTTGTGTTGTTTTTAGACACAAAATGTTTGAAAACATAATTTTTTAGAATCGGGGTTATTATTATGAGTTTTGATTTCTTGCGTTCGGCAACCGCATCCAGTTCAGCTTACAGAGTAGTCTGCGGTGAGATGATTATTGACAGCAATATGTGGAATGTTCACAACGAGGTTCTTGTGGCTGTTGTAAGGGACGGCTATATGACCGTTGAAATGGGTGCTGACACTTATTCGCTCTCAACAGGCGACATTTACTTTATTTCACCTAATCAGAGATACAAAATTAATAATACAGGCAACGCAAGAGTTGATGTTATTCTTCTTAACCTTTCAAATCCTGCATCGCTCACTCAGGAGTTTATTCCGCAGAGTCTGATCAGAGGTCTTGTAACAGGCAACTGCACTCACTTTGCAAAGGTTACGAGAGGCGACTACCGTTATAACAATCTTATTGACGATATGAACACGGTTATTTCTGCCGAGAACGAAAAGCACGAGTTCTTCCAGATTCTTGTTCACGGCAAAATGTACGACATTTTCTATATTCTTTTCTCATCGGGTCTTGTTAAGATTTGTGATGTTGAGGCTCAGGGCAAAAAGTACCGTGCTCTCCGCAGAATTACGGAATATATCAACAACAACTTCTGCGACAGCATCACTCTTGATACAATAGCTCAGACAACAGGTCTCAGCCGTTACTATGTGTCGCATCTCTTTAAGGAGCTTATGAATACAACATTTGTAAACTACCTTAACGAGCTCAGACTGACAAGAGCCGCAATGCTTCTTACCACAACGGACACTCCCGTTATCGAAATTGCAGGTATGTCGGGCTTCAACAACATTTCAAACTTTAACAGAGCATTCAAAATGTACTACGAAACAACACCTTCAAAGTACAGAAGAGCCGAGAAACAGTCATTTTAAATAAGTATTTTCAAAATAAAAAGCCGGTGCATATGCGTCGGCTTTTGTTTATGGTAATAATTTGTCCGCTTAGGTAATATTGTTTAAAAAAGGCAGTTCATTTTTGTAGAATGCTCAAATTGAAAAGAAAAGCATACCGTGGTATAATTATTATGTTTGTGACAGCGTGTTTTTTGTGCGTCATTTGTGTTTAGAAGTATTAAACGGCGGTGAAACGATGAAGTTTTTCAATAAAAATATAAACAAGGTTTTGTCGGTTGTGCTTGTTGTAGTATCCGTTTTGGTAGTTTTGCAGTTCGTCTGCTCAAACGGTACTCTCAATGCCGGAGAAACTCCGACAGAATCGGCAATGGCAAGGGTAAATCCGAATATTCGGAAGATTGTTCCGGCAACAACTGTTTCCGCAACAACCGTACCCGTTGAAACAACAACGGCAAAGCCTAAAGCAACCAAGGCAACAACTCAGCCTCAGACAAAAGCCACAAAGGCAACAAAAGCGACAACTCAGCCCGTGACAACAACACAGGCAACCGTTCCGTTTGCTACGGCAATTCCGCCAAAAGAGCCTGTTGATTACCAATCTCAATGGGACGCAGGTTATCTTGTGGCAATTGACAATCCGGACAAAACCTATGAATGCTCCAAGGTAACGCTTACCGATGAGGACAGGGATCTTCTTGAAAGGCTTTGCATGGGCGAATTTGGTTCGGGCGGTTTTATAGGAGCGGCGCTCATTGCTCAGTCGGTAAAAGATGCAATGTGCTTTGACGGTTATCCGACAGTTGCCTCGGTTATCGAGAACTGCCATTATACCGGCAGTACCAAAATCGGCACAAATCAGGAATGTATTCAGGCGGTAAGCTATATCTTTGATGAAAACAAGGATGCCGTTCAGCACCGCATTATGTATATGTATAATCCCGATATGGTTCAGAGCGCTTTCCACGAAAGTCAGAACTATATCCTGACATATCAGGCTGTCAGATTTTTTGACAGGTGGGGGTATTGACGAAAATCTTTGATTTTCGTCAGCTAAATTCACGCAAGCGTGAGCTAAATTTGCAATGCAAGCTAAATTATCCTACGGATAGCTAAATTGTCCTGACGGACAGCTAAAAGTGAATTTAATTTAGCTGAAAATATGATATGCAGCAATTAGAGTCAGGAAACATAGTTTCCTGACTTTTTGATTTTCTTTGCAAATCGTAGGGGCGCTCATTGTGTCAAGTGCAACATGGTAACCACCTGTGCAAGGACATGGTATACAAATTCACAATCTTGAAATCTTGCGGTGAATACGCTTGCCGGATGACGAGTCATA
>NZ_DBLZMS010000016.1:0-14425 GCF_057037865.1 Ruminococcoides sp. | reverse complement strand
TTGACTCTCCACTTCCGTGCGTTCTACACTCTTTCACCGTTCGTGTTTTCTCTTGTCTGCCTCGCCTCTCAGCGCAACAGTTGATATTATATCAGCACTTCACTCTTTTGTAAACCCCTTTTTGACAATTTTTTTATCTTTTTTATATTATCGGCAATTTCTACATTTTAAACTCATTTGTTGTTTATTTTATCCCAAAATTCACTATATACACCCTTTTTTAAGAATAAACTTTATTCGACAGATTTTCCAAACAATTTTCTTGACAAAGAATGGGTATATATATATAATAGTATTAACAAATGAATCCCCTTAAAAACATTGACGGGAACAAGATGCAAATGAACCGGCAAAGAGAGCTGACGGTTGGTGTGAGTCAGCATGGAACATTGTATGGATAGCTCATCCCCGAGTTTTTCGTGTGAAGTGTATATACTATTATATATGTAATGCGAAACGCAAGACTGCGTTATCGGTCAGGACTTTGTCAGAAGTCTTTAAGGAGAACACAGTGATGTGTTCTTGAATACGGGTGGTACCACGGATTTTATTCGTCCCTTTGTTTAGGGGGCGATTTTTTTGTGCTATTTAACAGGAGGTTATTATATGAAACCATCATTTGAAAAGTACATTCCCTTTAAGCAGATTAATCTGCCGGACAGACAGTGGCCAAACAATACTATAACAAAAGCACCAATCTGGTGCAGTGTTGACCTTCGTGACGGTAACCAGGCGCTTGTCGATCCTATGAACCTTGAAGAAAAGCTCGAATTTTTCCACGCACTTTGCGATATGGGCTTTAAGGAAATCGAAATCGGTTTTCCGAGTGCGTCAGAAACAGAATATGAAATCTGCCGTGAGCTTATCGAAAACAACCACATTCCCGATGATGTAACAATTCAGGTTCTTGTTCAGGCAAGAGAGCATCTTATCAGAAAAACTTTTGAGGCTGTTAAGGGTGCTAAGAATGTTATCGTTCATTTCTATAACTCAACTTCAACTCTCCAAAGAAAAGTTGTTTTCAAAACAGATATGGACGGTGTAATTAAAATTGCCGTTGACGGTGCAAAGCTTATTAAACAGCTTACTGATGAATATGACGGAGATACTAACTTTAGATTTGAATATTCTCCCGAAAGCTTCAGCGGTACTGAGCCTGAAAACGCTGTTGAAATCTGCGACAGGGTTATCGAGGCGCTCGGTTCGACTGCCGAAAACAAGTTGATTGTCAATCTTCCGAATACTGTTGAGATGTGCACACCGAACACATATGCAGATCAGATTGAATACTTTGCAAGAAATCTTAAACATCGTGACGCCGCTATTATCAGCATCCACCCACACAATGACCGTGGATGCGGTGTTGCCGCAGGCGAACTTGCATTGCTTGCAGGCGCTGAAAGAGTTGAGGGTACACTCTTCGGCAACGGAGAGCGTACAGGTAATATGGATATCGTTACGATGGGACTTAATATGTTCACACAGGGCGTTGATCCTAAGCTTGACTTTTCAAATCTTCCAAAGCTCCGTGAAATCTACGAGCGTTGCACAAATATGAAGATTGACCCTCGTCAGCCATATATCGGCGAGCTTGTATTTACAGCATTCTCGGGCTCACATCAGGACGCTATCAACAAGGGTATGAAGTATATGAAAGAAAGCGGAACTGAGTACTGGGAAATTCCCTATCTTCCGATTGACCCTGCCGATGTCGGCAGAGAGTATGAGCCGATTATCAGAATCAACTCACAGTCCGGTAAGGGCGGTGCGGCTTTTGTTATGAACAACAACTTCGGTTATGACCTTCCGAAGAGAATGCATCCCGAATTTTCAAAGCTTGTTCAGGCAAAATGTGAGGAGCTTGGCAGAGAGCTTATTCCGAAAGAGCTGTTTGAGGTGTTCGAGAAGAATTATCTTGAGCATAAGCAGAAATATGTTCTCTCAAGCAGAAAGATTTATGAAGAGAGCGAAAACGGCAATGATTATGTTCACTTCAAGGGCAAGATGAAGATTAACGGCAACGAAGAGGTTTCTCTCAGCGGTGTCGGCAACGGTCCTATTGACGCATTCTTCAATGCAATCAAAAAGGTCGGTCTTGACAAGTACGAATTCATCTCATACAGTCAGCACGCAATTTCTCAGGGTTCTGACTCGAAGGCTGTTTCATATATCGAACTCAAAAAGCCTGACGGAAAGAATATCTTCGGCATCGGCATTGATTCAAATGTCAATGTTGCATCGGTACTCGGTGTTCTCAACGCAATCAACAGAGCCGAGGCTTAATTAATTTAACAATTCAATTTTCAGGGCTGTGCGAATGTGCAGTCCTGTTTTTTATGAAACAAGATGTTAATAATTGACTTTTGAAACGCAGACATATATAATGTAAACATATAATCGCAAATAGAAATTGTAGGGGTTAAAATGAAAAAGAAAGTAATTATAATTATTGCAGTGGTTTGTGTAGCGATTATTGCCGTTGTCGGTACAATCTTCGGCGTAAATGCTTACAACAATTACACCATACAGCAACAGACAGAACAGCAAAACAAAAGTATTGACGATACATACTCAAAATTTACAAAGGAAACCGACAGAGCCAAAAAGTTAGTTATATTATCCGATTTCATTAAGAACAAGCCATCAACAAGTGATGAAATCAAGGTTGAAGTGTTAAACTCTGTTGAGCCAAAGTACAATGAAATACTTGCAAAAATGCAAAAGTTTTTCACAGATGATTATGATAAGACAATAAAAGATAACACTATTGACAGCAAAACTCTTGAAAAAACTAACGATAAAAAGAAGTTGCAGTCTTGTATTGATAATCTTGAGGCTTTAAAGAAAACAATTGATTCCGAAAAAAGCAATGTATTCTATAAAAACGATATTGGCAACTACGATAAAAAGCCTGACGAATTGATTAGTTTCTATAATGACAGAATAACTGCTATTGAAAAATCCGAAGCTGAAGCAAAGGCTAAGAAAGAAGCCGAGGCAAAAAAGAAAGCCGAAGAAAAAGCTAAACAGGAAAAGAAGAAGCAAACCGAGAGCAGTAACACAAACAACAACGATAAATCCTACAGTGATAATACAAACAGTTACAGCGACAGCGGAAACAGCTACGACAGCGGAAACAATAATTACAGTTCTAACGATAGTAACTACAGCGGTGGAAATAATTATAACTATGATTTAGGCAATTCATCATCAGGTTCTAGTTCATCTAACGGAAATTGGACTACTAAACATGAAAATGAAAATGGGTCTACTTATTTTGATGATGAAGGCAACGCTTGGGATGACGAAGGACACACTTGGAACTACAAAGATTTATGGTAAAGCACTAATTAACACTTAAATAATTACTCTTATTTCTTATACAACCTATTTATCGGTCGGATAATTTATTAAAATTGTCCGACCGATTTTTTGCGTAAAGTCGGATGCAATTTTTTGTTTAATGTAAAATTCAAATACCGCTTTCAGAAAAACGTTACAAATCGCCTTTAAAAATCAAGAATTTCGTTACAAATGATTGAATATTTTCAAGAATAATGTTACACCGCCTTTATTTGACCTTAAATTGCCCATAATAAGCCTGTGGGCGAAAAATAGGGGCATACAGCTAACACATAGCTATATGCCCCTGAAAATCGGTTTTAAAGCTTATTTCATACTGTTTTCGTAAGACTCGATCATCTTTTTAACCATCTGGCCGCCTACAGAACCTGCTTCTCTTGCAGAAATGTCGCCGTTATATCCCTGTTTGAGGTTTACGCCTACTTCGTTGGCACATTCCATCTTAAAGCGTTCCATGGCTTCCTTTGCCTGAGGTACATTAATCTGATTGTTATTGCTTGACATAATTTGTTTTCTCCTTTTCAAAACTTTTAAATCTCGTTAAATTTATTAATAAAGCGGCGTTTCGGCATCCCGTTTTCATCGCCGCAATAGTATTGTTTGCGGTGAAATTCGTTTTATTATTTGTAATTTTTTCAAGTTTTGAAATTCACAAAAAACATCATACAAAGCAAAAAGCAGCCATGCCAAACGACATAACTGCTTTTTATATTGTGTATGAAAGGGTTAGGGAAATAAGCCTTTCGTCTTGCTGTTAAAATATATTGAATTACTTTTTCTCGATTGAATCGGTCTTGTAGATGAAGTCAACCTTACCGTCCATATCATCGGAAATACCGCTGTAGTTGTTGTACTTCTTTGATGCTTTCTGAACAGCCTTGAAACGGTCGATGATATCCCGGACATCACCGTTTGCGGCATCAACAATGCTGTCAATGCCCTCCTCTTTGAACTTCTTCATACCCTTGGACAATGTCATTGCACCGTCATTGAGCTGTTTAACGCCGTCAACAAGTGCTGCACTGCCGTCCTTGAGAGTACCAACGCCCTCGAAGAGGCTCTTTGTACCGTTCGAAAGTGAGCTTGTGCCGTTTTTGAGAGTCTTTACACCGCTTTTAAGGCTTGATGTACCGTCCTTGAGGGTTGAAGTACCGCTCTTGAGTTCGCTTGTACCGCTCTTAAGACTTGAAGAACCGTTCTTGAGCTGACCGGCACCGCTTACAAGTGAACCTGTGCCGTCCTTGAGTGTATATGTGCCGGCGAGAATCTGCTGAGCGCCCTCGTTAGCCTGATCAACACCCGCTGTGTATGAAAGCACACCCTGATAGAATGTGTTGTAGCTGTCAAGCTGAGTTTTGAGAGCCTGAAGTGACTTTCTGCCTGCCTGAGCTTTTGCAACACCTGCCTGAATCTGACTCTGAACCTCTTCGCTGTTCATATTTGTTTCGATAAGGCTCTGAATCTGTGACGCTGTGTTGCTTTCAATTGCAGCCTGAACCGCAGATGTACTCATCTGTGTAGAAACTGCAGTAGAAACCTGAGCCTGAACTTCTTCGCTGACCTGACCTGCGGCAACAGCGGCATCATACTGATCTGCCGTCATACCAAGACCTGCGGCTGCGAGAACCTGTTCCGTAACAGACTTTCTTACTGTTGCCTCAACGGCTGTTCTGATAACATCCTTCTGGCTGTTTACAGTTGCCGTTACTGTTTCAAGTGCTGTATTGTAAGCAAGCTTCTGAGCATTTTCATCGCTGAGTGATGAAATAAGCCCTTCAAGAACGCTGCCATAGTTTTTAATTGTAAGCTTGTCGGCTGTAAGACCTGCGGCGGCAATCTGAGTGTCGGCAGTTGAAAGAAGTGTGTTAAACACCTGTTCTGCACCGCCGTTTAGAGTTGCGCTGTTGGATGAAAGCTTGCCGAGACCGCCCGCAAGTGTTGCAACATAACTGCTGAGACTTGCCGCACCGTTGTCAACCTGTGACGCACCGCCTGCAAGTGTTGCAAGACCGCTGTCAAGCTGTGATGCACCGCTGTCAAGCTGTGACGCACCGTTTTTGAGCTTTGCTGCACCGTCATCAAGCGTTTTTGCACCGCTTGAAAGACCGTCTGCACCGCTGTCAAGTTTTTTTGCACCGCTGTTTACCTGTTCTGCACCGTCATAAAGCTTGTCGATACCTTCAATGAGTGTGCCTGACTTGTCAAGAAGTGTGCCGATACCGTCATAAAGCTGTGAAGAACCGTCAACAAGCTGTTCTGCGGCGTCTTCGAGTTCATCAAGTGAATCCTTAAGCTCGTCAACCTTATCGTCAACCTTTGAAAAATCAACATCGTTGAAAATATCGTTCATTGCAACTGTCATTGTTGTTGAAAGTTCAAAATCGGTTGTATCTGCTGTGATTTCAACATAATCAGGGATTTCCATTTCATCCTTGTCAATATCAAGGCTGTCCTGCATACCCGGAAGAGCAAAACCGGCAACGATTGTTCTTGTACCGTCATTGATAGCCTTGCCGTTTGAAACCTCAACATTTTTGAAGTTGTCATCGTCAAGAATCATACCCGAAAGCATAAGGAACGGAACATTAACTTCTTCTGTCTTGCCGTTAATCTTAACCTTTTCCTTCTGTGTGTTTTCATAGTCAATGCGGATTGTAACCTTACCGCTCTTGCCGGCAATTTCATCAGCAGAAACAGTTTTGCCGTTGAGCTTGTAGCTTAATTTGAGCTTTACGGGAAGTTCGGTTGTGCCTGTTCCCTGATAGTAGATGTCATCGCCATTTGCAGCCCACTCATAAGCATTGTCTTCGTTTACCGTGTATGTTTCGTCACCCTTAACATTTTTAACATTCTTGAGGTTTGAAACATCCTTTACCTTGCCTTTTGTATCTACACCCTTGAGCCAGTCGCTTACAATGATTTTCTTAGCCGCACCGCTTGCGTCGGCAATAACATAAACGGTTTCATTTTTGCTGAGCTTTTTGAGAGCCTCTTTAGTTGTGCTTGCCTTCTTAACAGCCTCAACCGTACTTTCTGTCTGAACACCGAGAGCCTGTGCAGTATTGTCTGCACCGGCGGAATAAGCGGCAACGCCTACTCCGCTGCAAAGAATTGTGAGTGCAAGCGCACCCGAAATAGCACCCTTAATGTAGTTTTTATTTAAAAATTTGTGATTATTATTCTTGTTATTCTTTTTCATTATACAGCAGCCTCCGAATTTGATGTTTTTTTCGGCTTAAAACCGAGAGTTGTCTTTGCAATTACCTTGTCGAACAGCATAAACATTGCCGGCAAAATAAGCGTTACGCAGAACATACTGATGACAGCGCCTCTTGCAAGGAGCTTACAGATTGATGAAATAAGGTCAACATCCGAGTAGAATGCGACGCCGATTGTAGCGGCAAAGAGTCCCATTGCACTAACGATAATTGACGGAATTGAAGTTTCAAGAGCCGTAATAACCGAGGTGCGTTTATCGTTTCCGAGATACCTTTCCTTCTTATATCGTGTCGTCATTAAAATTGCGTAGTCAACCGTTGCGCCAAGCTGAATTGTACTTATACAGATAGGTGTGATGAACGGGAGCGACTCGCCCATAAGATGCGGAATACCGAGGTTAATAAAGATAGCAAGCTCAATAACCGCAACAAGAATAATCGGAAGTGTGATACTCTTTTCAACAATCGCAATGATAATAAAGATTGCAACAATAGAAATTGCATTTACAACCTGAAAGTCAACTGTCGTGATGTTTACAAGGTCGTTTGTACAAGCGGCTTCACCGATGAGAAGTCCGTCCTTATCATACTTTGTAATGATTTTATTCAACTCGTCAATCTGCTTTGCCATAGGATCTGTGGCTGTTTTGTACTCAGAGTTGATAAGCATAAGCTCCCATTTATCATTTTTGAGAACGCTTGTGATTGACTCGGGAAGAACCTCTTCCGGAACAAGCGAACCTACAACGCTTTCAAGACCGAGAACATATTTTACGCCGTCAACCTTTTCAAGCTCGTTTGTCATATTTCTTGCGTCCTTTGCAGAAAGCGAAGAATCAACAAGAACCATATGCGTTGTACCGACACCGAATTCATCTTTAAGCTTTGTGTTGGCAATTACATTTGCCATATCTTCGGGAAGACTTTCCGACAAATCGTAGTAAATCTCATTGTTTGTCTGGCTGTATGCCGAATAGAACGGATAAATAAGAGCCGCAAACATTACGAGAAATACAGGGAAAATTTTAACAAGTCCTGTTGCAAGCTTCTTTGTTGACGGAATAAGCGACTTGTGCATTGTCTTTTCAAGAGGCTTGTCAAGAACAAGAATGAGTGACGGAAGAACCGTTACACAGGAGATAACACCGAGGATAACACCCTTTGCCATTACAATACCGAGGTCAAGACCGAGTGTGAATGTCATAAAGCAAAGTGCGATAAAGCCTGCAACCGTTGTGATTGAACTTCCGATTACGGAACGGACGGTTTCGTGAATTGCAACAGCCATTGCCTGCTTGTGGTTTTCACAAATGCCCTTTTGTTCTTCATAACTGTGCCACAGGAAGATTGAGTAGTCCATTGTTACCGCAAGCTGAAGAACTGCCGCCAACGCTTTGGTAATGAATGAAACCTCACCCATAAAGTAGTTACTGCCCATATTTACGAGGATAGCAACCGCTATACTTGCAAGGAACACAAACGGGATAATCCAGTTATCCATAAATATCATCATTGCAATTACCGCAAGGACAACAGCGATTGCAACATAAGTCATTTCCTGTTCCTCAAACATATCCTTCATATCCGTAATCATTGCCGACATACCCGAAACAAAGCACTGCTTACCGGCAACCGAACGGATTTCTTCGATAGCGTTCATTGTTTCATCAGCTGATGTTGAGGTATCGAAGAATACCGCCATCATCGTTGCATTTCCCGAATTGAACGCATCATAAATTTTGTCGGGCAACATTTCCTTTGGAATTGAGATGTCGGCAAAATCGTCATACCAAAGAACCGTATCAACATGGTCGATTTCTTTGATTTTTTCCTCTGTTGCCGCAACATCCTTATCATCCATATTCTCAAAGATGAGGAATGAAAAAGCACCCTTTCCAAAGTCATCAAGCAGATAATCCTGACCCTTGATTGTGTCGAGGTTATCGGGAAGATAACTAAGAATGTCGTAATTAACCCTTGTAAATGCCATTCCCAAGGCTGACGGAATCATCAGCGCAACGGCAAGTATAAGGATTACGAAACGGCTTTTAACAACCGCTTTCCCTAACTTCATATTTCATACTCCTTCATATATGATTTGCAGACTGCACTCTGCATTCAAAGGAACGATCCGAGAGGTGAACCGCATTTCCTTTGTCCATAACATATTCTATTACGGCTTTGTTAAAATTTAAACAGACACAAAAAATGCCGTGTCAGGAATTTAGACACGGCAATAAATTTGTACGGAAATCAGACATTTTGTTAAATTCGTCTGCATTTCAGACACGCAAGCAAGCGCAAATATTCATTTTTAACCAATAAAACAGCAATCAGGCATTGATTTTGGCACATCTGCCCAATGCAGACTCCATTGAACCCTCAAACAGCTCACAAATGCGTTTCATCTTAATTTTGAGGTCATATTTCATACCTCCGCCGAGCCAGTCGATAATAAAACCGACAAGCTGACACTTGTAGTACATAATCATTGCGTCAAGGTCATCTTTGGCAATATTTTTTGTAATTTCAAGCTTGTCAAAATAGCTTTTTATAGCGTGAGTACAAATCCTGTTGAGATACACATCAAATGTAGTTCTGTTCGCAGAATTGTAAATGTGCTGAATCACCAACTTGTTAGAAGAAGCATAGTCAATTACAGAAATCAGACTTTCATAAACAGAAGTACTGTTGTCGGTTTCGGTCGCAACAAATCTGTCAGCCTCTTCAACGAGAATTTCCTCAAGAAGCGACGGAATGTCGTCAAAATGGTAGTAGAAAGAATTACGGTTAATTCCGCATTCTTCAACAATTTCCTTGACTGTAATTTTATTCAACGGCTTTTTATTCAAGAGCGAAATAAAGGTCGCCTTGATAGCCGCCTTGGTAAATGTCGGCATAGTGTCCCCCCTGAAAATTGCAAAACATCCGCGTGCAGACGGATATTTCCGTTCCGAATTTTTTCATACACAATATATGCAGCCGATTGCTACACTAATTAAAGTAAATTGTATCACAATTATTTAAAAATAGCAATAACAAGCATATTAACAAAATCAGGGGTTTGTTTTGTATTTCCTATGTAAAAAAGCCCCGAAATTGATGTTACCCCCAAAAAAGTCAGGCCAAAAATCTAATGGTTTTTGAGGTTGATTCAAAATCGTGGCTTTATATTTATAAAATTATAAATTCAATATCTTTCGGGAAATCATTTTGCACACTGCAAAGGCTGATTTCGTAGTCCGAAAATTTGTATTGTTTCATATAATATTCAGTTTGATTTTCAGAGAATTTTCCGCTGCTGACATCAACACTTTTTGCGCCACGGTGAAATCCGTCACCCATACATTTTAGGAGTGCCTCTTTTTTAGTCCACAATTCAAAAAATGTGCCGAGCCTGTCAAAAGCGTTGCCGAGCAAATTCATCTCGTTGTCGCAGAAAACAATTTTGCCGAGCCTTATGCCCTTGAGAAATCGAATTTCTTCAATATCACAACCGACTTCGGACTCCGACAACGCAAAAAGCGCATAGCTTCCGCTGTGCGAAATATTGAAACAAAGCCCGTTGTCACATTCGGGTTTGCCGAATTCATTCACGGTGATTTTTGCACCGCCAAGAAATTTGTTCATAAACAATCCGCCTGCAATGCAACGCAGTTTATCGTCAGCTCTGCGGCATCTTTGAACACGCTCCGCTCTTTCGGGAGAAAGCTCACCGACTCTGTCAAAAGAAATTTTGCGGATATCGGTTATAAAAAGCCGTGTTTTCATATCAATAGCCACGAAGAGCGTCAAGCGAATCATCAGACATAATCCAATCGTTCACATCAATTTCCGTAAAATCGGTTTTATCGTTTCTGACAATAACCTTGTCAATACCTGCGTTGATAACCATACGCTTGCACATTGCACACGAAGATGTGTTCTGAACATACTCACCGTTTGACATCTCCTTACCGACAAGATAAAGCGTTGCGCCAATCATCTGTTCTCTTGATGCATGAATAATAGCGTTCGCCTCGGCGTGAACGCTTCTGCAAAGTTCATAACGCTCGCCACGGGGAATATTGCGTTCCTGACGGATACAAAATCCCAAATCACAGCAATTTTTTCTGCCTCTCGGAGCGCCTGTATAGCCTGTTGAAACAATCTGGTCGTTGTTCACGATAATTGCACCAAAATTTCTGCGCAGACAAGTTCCCCTTTCAAGCACAGTTTCGGCAATGTCAAGATAATAATTAATTTTGTCAATTCTGTCCATATAAAAACACCGTCCGTTATCATAATTTCAAATTCGGTCAAGTATATTTTAGAGTAGTCGAAAGCAGTATCAGCCTTTGAGCTTTTCAACACAATCTCTGCATACATATTTTCCGCCGAATGCAATCAGATTATCAAGAGTATTGCAAAAAACGCACTTGCTCTCTGCCTTTTTTATCGTAACGCACTCATCGTCAGCCTCAATGTGAAGAATGTCACCCGGCTTAATGTTGAGGTGGTTGCGGATATCCTTTGATATTACAATTCTGCCTGCTTTATCAATTTCCCTAAAGTTTGTATAAATCATTTTAATTCACCATAATCCCTATTTTTTAATTCACCATAATCCCTATTTTTACCTATACTACCATTTTTCGGGATTTTTGTCAACGATTTTATTAAATAATTTGATTACAAAAATGACAATATTGTACATTTTGTCGTTAATTGCAGCAAAAGGAGTAAAAATGCTGAATTATATCTGGAGCGGACTCATTGCCGTGAGCGTATTGTGTGCGTTGTTTATGGGCAACACCGCCGACATTTCAAACGCACTCATTGAAAGCGGAGCGTCATCAATACAGCTTATTCTCACAATGGCAGGCATAATCTGCCTTTGGTCGGGAATTATGAAAATCGCAGTCGAAAGCGGTTTGACAAACATTTTTGCAAAAATCTTTGCACCGTTGCTCCGTCCGCTGTTTCCGAGACTTGATAAAAAAAGCGACGCCTTTCAAAGCATCACAATGAATATCAGTGCAAATCTGCTCGGACTCGGCAATGCCGCAACACCTTTCGGACTAAAAGCAATGGAACAGCTGCACACGCTCAATAACCGCCGTGACATTGCGAGCAACGAAATGGTTGTTTTTGTAGTTATGAACACAGCGTCACTCCAGCTGTTACCAACAACGCTTGCCGCACTTCGCCAATCCTACGGAAGCTCTGCGCCTTTTGAAATTATCGTTCCCGTCTGGATAAGCTCTGCGTGTGCGTTGACGGTGGCATTGCTGATTGCCTGTACGCTGAATATCAGGCAAGGTAAAATTTGAGAAATGTGGTGAGCAAATGGAATTTGTAATGCCGGCATTTGCGTGTATTGTTGTGGTATTCGGGCTGATAAAAAAAGTTCCCGTATTCGATGTGTTCATCTCGGGAGCAAAAGAGGGAGTAAAACTTCTGTACAACATTGCCCCTACAATTATGGGACTTGTGTTTGCCGTTGACCTTTTGCAGTCAAGCGGAGCAATTGACGCAATATGCTCACTGATTCAGCCGACAGCGGAATTTTTAGGATTTCCGAAAGAAATCGTTCCGCTCGTACTCCTCCGCCCCGTTTCGGGAAGCGGTTCAACCGCACTCCTCACAGCCCTTTACAAAACCTGCGGTCCCGACAGCTTTGCGGGCAGAACAGCCTCCGTACTCGCAGGTTCAAGCGAAACAACCTTCTACGCAATCGCAATGTACTTTGGCTGTATCCGTGTCAAAAAAATTCGCCACACCCTCTTTGCCGCCATAACCGCCGACCTAACCGCCGCAATTATGAGTGTTATAACGGTCAGATTGTGGTTTAATATGTGATTGTAAAGTGTTCCCATTTCGGAACGCTTTTCTTAAATTCAAACTTTGTGTTCCAATTTCGGCACGATTTTATTTTAACATTTTTCAATTTGTCATTTTTCTTGCCAAACAGAGTTATTATTCCAAAAATCCGATACTAAATCATAAATCACAAAAAGCAAAAGCACTCCGTGACTTATCTTTACGATAAGTTTACACGGAGTACCTTTCATTTTCAACAGCCATTAACAAAAATATGTCTGCAAATTTTATAATGATTTTAATTTTCAAAATAAGATTATAAGCTTATTTATCCGCATCACTCATAAAATTCTGTTCGTTTCAGATGAATGTAAGATCATTTCATTTTCATTGCCGACACAACACCCCACCGCAATTGCAAAAACCTTTACAATTTCAGACTCATTGCGGTCGCATATTTTCAAGTTTTTTATTACTTCAGTACCAATTCCAAGTCACTTTTTCAGCGGAGAGTGTGATATTGCAAATGCTGAATTTTCGATATTTTCTATATTGCTTTTCAGCATCGTAATAATTAACACCCAATTCAATTTTTAATTCGCTGTTATTTGCAAAGCAATCTATAAATTCAGCTGTATAAGCATTATTGATCGCATTAATAAACTCAGCCTGTGACAAGGAAATACCTTCAAATTTTCCGTTTTTATCAGTTGCCGAAACAAAATTAAAATCGTTAAAAGACTCCTCTTTCATTGCCACAATCATATCACAATGCTTATAACATTCGTACTGTTTGTAACAATCGCCGACATAATTCTGCGGAAATATTTTAATATCAAATGTAAAAATCATTTGATTATTTTCGCATTTAACAGAATTCAATTTTTGATCATGCAACACTCCGTACGGCATACTGATATGCGATATAATAATTTCGTTATTCATTTTCATTCTCCCAAAGTTACATTTTTATTTTGTTTTTTCAAAAGCAACAGGCTTATCAGAATTACTGTGCCTTCGACAGTTTTATTATACCTGATACAAATAATATTTAAAAAGCCCTTTGAGAAAAGATTTCTCAAAGGGCTTGATAAACTGGAATTTATATTGCAATCATTTTTTCTTTAATCCTAGAATATTCTTCTTGATCTGCTGTATAACCCCCCTGAAATCATCATCCGTTTTTCCTGTCGGATCTTCAAGTTTCCAGTTGCCATCAAACGCTCTGCCGATAAACGGACAACCTACATCACAACCCATGGAGATGTCTGGCTCCGGGATGCTTGATATCAGCTTAGAATACTGCTTTTTCTCCATGTCGATGCCGTAAAGCTCCTTCATGAGACGGACGGCATCCTGATTGATCTGGGGCGCAGCAAGTATGATGGAATCCTTCAGGAAATCAATGCCCGTATGATTCTGTATAATTTCTGTGAATTAGTGACTTCTCACGCTGTGGTAAAAACATCTAAAAATACCAAACACGTCTATAAAATTAATTTCGCCATCGCAGTAAACATATGCAGGGCATATCTCAAACACGGTGGTAACGAAACAGAGACCATGCTTCTCATACAAAAGTATCTGACACCTGTCAGGTACAATCGAAATTATCCTATCCACCTCCGTCCAAAGAGAAATAGGGATTTCATGTATCGGGTTGCATAAATCTCGTTACCATTATACTCCATTATGAGGCAGATATGCAATCTGTCTTTTTGTCATACACAAAAAAATGATTTGAACTCATCATACACCTGCTTTCTACGCATTAGTGCACCTAAAAAATACAGCATTTTTTAACTGAACAGTATTTTCAATGCATGACCGCATGTGATATACTGTTTTCATCATAAAAAACCTTATCTAGGAACCGTAATAATTCTATTCAAATTTTCTTCCTGATTCACTTTGCTCTGCATGTACGGTCACATCACTTTTCTTTTTTTTAGACATAAACCAATAAAATATAACACAAAATGCTAAAGCAAACACAACACCAAAAACATTTTGAATCACTCTAAGACTAACCGCTCCTTGTA
>NZ_DBLZMS010000015.1:0-16172 GCF_057037865.1 Ruminococcoides sp. | reverse complement strand
AAACCTTTACCTCCGTAATCGGAATAAATTCTAATTTACCCTCTAACAACCAGTCATAGCATTTTTATTTTAAACAACAAACTGCTCTTACCACCTTTTTCACGGTAGCGTTGGGTGGTTGTTAGCAGTCCTGTTTTCTTTAGGTCTTTAATAGCCCTACGCACTGTGGCAGGCGACAGTTTAATGTCGCCTGCTATTGTATTTACGGAAGGGAAGCACTCGCCGTTTTTGTTGGCTCGGTCGTGGAGGTAGGTATATACGGCAACGGCTCGATGAGGCAAGTCCATTTGATACAGAAAAGTTAATCTACTCATTGTCCAGCACCTCCTGAGGTGGTCTTTCGGTTCTTATGACTACTTTTCTTTGCTTGTCTGCGCTCTGTTCAACGCTTGAATTTTCAGGTTCTTCTGTTGGATCATCTTGCTGTGCTGATGTTGGTTCATCCGCATCAACAATATCTTCACACTCAGTCTGTTCTGCATTTGGCGAGGTTTTAAGATTTTCATTTTTCTTCTTTTTCTCACTGCTTGCCTCATCAAAATCCAAATCAGTTACTGACGGTTCAGGATAGTGAGGACTGTATGCTTGAATTATGTTGTTGAACAACTCCGAACGGTTGGCATAGTGAACCTCACGGTTGCCGTTTTCCATTACCTCATACTTTTCCTCAAATTTAATACCCCATTTGAAAAACAATTTCAGCTTGACTTTCATAGGATAAAAGCCTGTTTTCATAACAACAAATGTGCCTTTTGGAAGTGACTTCAATTCATCGGGAGTCATCAAAGGTCGTTCAATCATCTGCAAAGATTGGGACGGATCATTTTTGCTCCTGCTGACGGAGCCTGACATAACAGTTCTTGAACCGAGTGCTTTTGATAGGACTTCCGCACTTGTGCTGTTTGGAGCAAAGCCTCCGAAGATGGTCAGCTGTGTGTTATCTATGATAACATCAGCACCCTCTTTGCCGTAATTCTTCTCCAACTGCGCAAAGGATTGAATTATCGGTACTATCTGCAAACGCCTTGAACGGGAGGCAGAGAACATCATCTCGGCTGAATCAATCTTTGGCAAGGTTCCAAATTCATCGCAGAAGAACACACAGCGGTTTTTCAGTACACCGCCGTTTTCATCTGCGACTGACAGTATTTCACGGTAAAGCTGTTGGATAATAAGCGAAACCATAAAGAATGTGGTTGGGTTTTCCTCGGGCATTACAATGAATATCGCACACTTTTCATTGCAGAATTTTTCAGCGTCAATCTCTGTATCAAAACACAAAAGCTGTTCAAGCTCGGAGTCGAGAAAAGCATTCAGCCTTGAAAGTGCCGTACTCATAACGCTTGACATACTCTGCTCGGCTGTGTTCAGCGCCGCCCCTGCAAACCATTTCGCCTTGTGATCGTCGGGAAGATAGTCCATTAATAGCTGAAACTGATTTTTACCTTTCTTGTTGGTCGGAGCAAGCAACTCCTGAATGATTTTGAATACCGAAACTATGTGTCGTTCTTCGTGTTCGCAGAATTCCGAAACAAGCAGAATAGTTGCTGTTAAAAGTCCCTCTGCCGCATCATAAAAGTAAGCGTTCTGTCCGAATGAAGCTGAGTCCATTCCTGAAATAATAATCGTTTTTGAAATGATTTTTGCATATTTTTCTGCTCTTGCCTTGTAAACAAGCTGTTTGGTATTTGCTTTGTATAAGTCCATATATTTATTTACGAGGTGCAGAAGATTATTGCCGTGTGAGCGTGTCGGATTTCTCAAATCTATTACGGAAATTTTGTAATCGTAATACTTTTCCGCAATTGTTCCGTAGTTTCGAACAATGTCACCCTTTGTGTCGGTTGACAAAAATGACATACCAGTAGCGCAGGCATACTCAATGCACGGGTAAAGCCAATATGCGGTCTTGCCGACGCCTGCCGCACCAATCATCAGAGCGTGGACATCGCCTGTGTCAACCATTGCTGTTGTTCCCTTTTTTCTGTTCTTGCAACCGACAACTATACCTTGTTCAGTTGGTCTGCTGTCTGGATTATTTCTCCACTCGTTAGGCTGAAAATCAATTCGTTTGTATGTTTTTTTGACTTCCTTTTTGGTCGCCCAACGAGCCGTGCCGTGCTGACCTTGACCGACTGTCTTATTCTTTATACGGTTAAGAGAATAGTAATTTCCGACCGTTGAAATTATTATGAAAAGGGCAAACATTGAGCCTGTCACTATAATCAAAGTTAGTATGCCTGATGGCATATTCGTTCATCTCCTTTCGGTTCAAAAATTAAATCCTCGTTCCAGTCCTTGTAGTTTGGAATGAGGATTTCATTTTGGATATTCATTGAGTTTAATTTTTCGGCTATGCGTTTGTTTGCTGTCTGTCCCGCCTCATCATTATCGAAGCAGAGAAACACATTTTTGATGTTTGGATTATCTTTAAGGCATTGAAAAAGCACCCTGTCCGAAACGGAGCAGGATGCCGCAAAGCTATGATTTTTCCAGTTTTCCTTGTGCATTGAAATGTAGGAAAGCATATCAATCGGAGCTTCAAATAAAAATATCTTGTCGCTTGTGCCGTGCCAGTGGAAGCTGAACTCAGGTTGACTGCCTGCGACATTTCCCTTGTACGGATTGCTTGTCACCGTTCCTCTCTTGTGTGCGTGGCGAGGTTTACCGCTTGAATCATAGCCGACAAATACTGCGTTGTGAAAATCGGCAGATTCATAAATCATTTTCTTCCGCACAAACTCAAAAAGCACATCTTTATCAATTTCACGAGTCAACAGCAGATAAGAAAAAACTCTGCTCATCCTGTCATTCCTTGGTGGTAGTATAAATGACTTTTGCTCTCGTTCTGTGGTCTGCAAATTTACTATTTGACCGCCATAGTTACTCAAAAGCATTTGAACCGCTTCGGCATAGTCCTTGTTGTAAAATTTGCGAATGAAATCAATCGCATCACCACCTTTTTGTTCGTACTGATGATACCAGAGATGACCTCTGATTGTGACCTTTTGCGAACCGTCAAGCCATTCGTATTCAGAACCTGATTTCTTAACTTTCTCGCCCTGACTGATTAAAAAATTTGCAAGGTCTGTTCGCCTTGCCTGTTCTCTTTGTTCTTTTGTAAAATAAATGTAGGTTGATATTTTAATCACTTCCTTGTATATATTTTTCTTTTCTGCTGTAATATCTTATAGTGGGTTAGTTCTTTCTCTTATCACTGTGACAAGAGGCACCTGTCAGTGTTTGGGTGCAGTTGTTCCTGAGTACGATTTATGCTAAATTGCCTATTGATTTTTCAAAAATAAGATAATATGATAGTAATGGATTTAGAATATCAGAGGTGAATGTTTATGGATGTTTTTAGCACACTTATCAAGGGACCTTTTGAAATTACAATAGATAACTTTGTTGATGCTACTCATAAAAAAGAGCCGTATTTTCAGAAAGATTCCAAAGGGAAAGAAAAACACTATGCAATATGCCCAGAGTGCGGAAACCCGATTCAAATCATAAATTTATTCGGACAAGAATACGAGGAACAAATAACAAAAAAACGTAACACTCATGCTAGGCATACTGGCAAAGATATCAAAGATTTATCCGCACATAATCAATTGAAGTACTTGTCTTGTCCTTTACACAAGACTAATTCTTTTTCATGCAAAAAAATTAGAGAGAATGAAATTTACAATTCGAATTTGCTTTCATTAATAAAAAATAACACTTATAAAATCATAAATGACATTCGTGAAATAACAGGAATTAATTTTAGCAAAGATTATCTTAAGGAAATAATCCAAACTTATACAAATTCAGGACACTATTCATATATACATACACATAAGTTTAACATTCCATATTCTATATTATTTACATCGGGCTCTTTAGATTTATTTGGTCGCTTCATACTTAGTGATAATGGTATTTCTGATGAAATTGAAAGAATTATAAATTGCAGTTCAAACTTTAAAGTAAAAATCATAAAAGATGACAAGGAAAATATTTCAAAGAAGATTGCTAAAACTTCTTCAAAATATCTTCATTTAATACTAAAATTTTCACATCATAATGTCGAAGCAAAAACACTTCTACTTTCAATTTTAGAATACGAAGATACTGTTGATAATGCCATAACGCTTGGGAGCACAACAATTACAATGAAACCATTTATTTATGACTAAAAATGCAATCCCTGATCTCGTTTCTTATCATTAATCTTCTGTTGCAACTTTTTATCCGTCCTTTGAGCTTTCTGTTTTCTTCAAAGCGGAGCCTACTTTGAATCATATTGCAGAGGTAGCGAAGGAGATAAAGAGAAGAAACTGCAACGCTGTTTCGGCTTGTTTTAATTGAATAATGCTGAGGATAAAGAACACCTCTGTCTGAATCAAAGACTGATTCGGCAGAGGTGTTTTCTTCATATTCAAAGGGTTTTGTAACAGATTCATTGTCCGAATTTTCGCTTTTCTCAACCACATCTTCAGTGAGATTTAGTTTCAACGCTTCCTTGATTATTGCATTCTTGATTGACTTGAACTCCTTGTTTTTAGCAAGCGGAATCCTGTCAGGCATTTCATCCGTGTAGGTGCGGATTGTATTTTCTTTTTGCTTATACCAAAGGTCATACAACTTTTTAATTCTGCTGTCATTGGCAAGCTCATCAACAATAGAATCCACAAGTGCTTTTACATCAGGTTTCGGATAGCCGTAAACCTTTTTACCTTTCGTTTTTGAAAGTCTGTCGGCAAGCTCCAACAGCTTATGCTGAATTGATGCATTGACATAGATTTCGCAGTTGATATTCGCAACCAAATCCTCTACAATGTCACGAGCCTCGGCACGGAGCTTATCCCTATGCTCGGTTTGCCTTTCATATTTGCACAATAAATCTTGCTGAAAAATATCTTTTGCAAATGACAAACGCAGATTTTCAACTCCTTTTTGAGTGAGATACCCCTCATTTTCAACCGTTGAATATGCAATCAGATGCACATGAGGGTGGTGCGATTCATTATGAAACGCCGCATACCACCGAAGATTTTGGATTGGAATTTTAAGATTCTTAGCAAGTGCTTCTGTCTGTGTACGGAGCATATCTCGCCTGCGTGTAAGGTTGAATTAAAAAGACGGAATTCAATCGTACCCTTGTAGAACACGCTGTGAAGATTCAGTGCGTGGTAGCGAGTATCATCATAATGTCTGTAACTGTAATCCTCGCCGTCATACCACATTGATTTTATCTGCTCCATTGACATCGGAGGACGGTTATTGATTTCATCAAGAAAGCGTGTGTCCATCTTCTGGCAGTAATGTTCTCTTGACACATTCACTTTTAACGCCTTATAAAGCAAGTCCTCTTTAGCCGTCATAATATTTACGATATTGCGAAGTGTTTTCGGATTATGCGGAGCTGCATTAATATGACAATGCAAACCGCAGCTTGAGTTGACTCTCGCTCCTGCGCCACGAAGCTTTCTGACTAACTCCTGTATAGTTTCTATATCATCATAGTTACAAATGGGAGTGACAAACTCTACCGAGTAAAGGTAACTTGCGTTCTGTCCCGAACGGTTTTCACATCTAACGCTTGCGTCACGCATAATCTTCCACATCCTGCCGTCATTATCACGGACAGAATAAGCGTCATAACAGCCGCCGACATGAGTTGCATCTGTATGAAAATAACCGGCAATCACTTTCGCCGCAGTACTGCGAGTGATGCCGGTCATTTCTATTTCTATGCCAAAATTTTGCGACCTCAAGTCTTTTCCTCACTTTCAATCTTTGGTTTTTTAGGCTTTGGTGGTTTCACCTGTGAACCTTTCATATCAATAAACTCTCTGACATTTGCGGGAACATATTTAGCGTACAGAGAGTCCACAGATTTTTCAAGCTCTTCCTTGAAATCCAAATCACGCTGTGACATATACAGCCTGATTGCATTCAGCTTTTCGTCATCATACATTATGCTCACGCTTGTTTTCTTCATTAAAATCACCTCGTCATTTCTTCTTTTGATTTACATATTTTATATTCGGTATCTTCAGCCACTTTGTCCACCCTCGACCGTTAAGCTCTGTTTTGACAACTCCGTAGGCTGTGCCTTGTGCTTCAATAACTTCACCGTTGCCGATATACACTCCGATGTGTCCGTCCATCCAGACAGCAAGCCCGGGTGTTTCCGGCATACTTGAAATCGGACCACTTTCTGTAACATTGTTCCAAATAGAATTTGCACCGCAATCCGTAAACCCGTTTGAACCTGCTACAATTTCTCCGCTGTCAGAGTTGTACCAAGCATATGATTTTATCAAACCTATGCAATCACAAACTCTCTTGCCGAGCCATTTTTCACCGACCTTTCTCATCTCACCACCTGCCTCGTTATTTCCGGGAAGCAACGACGCCTGTTGGTCGAGATATTGTTTTGTGCAGACCTGACCGTAACCGCCGTACACATAACCCCAGTCATTTTTGTATGCGTTCTCGCACCACTTGACAAGGTCGAGATTGTTCTTCGTGGTCTTGTCAGTAAAGCCTGCGGTACTGATTTCCGCACCCTTGATTGACTGCATCATCTTTTGGAACTCGTCATACTTTATCTCCGTTCCGAATTTCTGATTGACGGTTTTTATCAAATCCTCATCAGACTGATTCTTCTTGAAACAGGATACAAAGTTTTTTACAAAGTCCTCATCCTCTGATTTATCGGACAGGGAGAACAGATAGATAACCTCTGCTTGCATGTTATAGTCGGACAGTTTCTTGCTTTTGAGTTGATTTTCAACCTCTGTCATAGTGTTGTTGATAAGCTGTAGATTTTCCATCTGCTCAGCTGAGATGTTTTCTTGTATGGACTGATTGAGCTTGTCTGTGTCAATATCAATACTGCCGTTAAAAATTGACACAACAGCAACAATCGGCATAACCACAATTATGATTATGCCGATTATTATACCGCCTATTATTTTTATTACCTTTTTATCTGTGAGCAGTGCAACTGCTATTTTCTTCAGTGCCGCACCTATGGTTGCACTCATTGAATCACCTCCGCAAATAAAAATCCGATTGACTTTCATTTAAGAAAAACAATCGGATTATAATATTTTTTAATTGTAAAAATAATCTTAAACAGGATATTGACTATCTCACTTATAAAGACAGTTTTCTACATAAATCATCATTCTGTTATTCTGGTAACCATATTCAATAAATGCTATCAATGGCACTAATCCAACAAACCATGGTTTACTGACAACAAATGGCAATACAAAAGCGACAATTAGAATTAACAATAAAACAACAAAAAGTGATATATGCTCCTTACGCCATTTCTTTTTGAAATATGCTTTTCTTTCCTCAAACGAGAATGCACTTTCTTTTGAAACAGCAATTATGTTTTCATCTGCATTTTTCCGAAACTCTTCGTCTGACATCTTTTGTCCAGCCAACAATTCATTTATGCTAACATTAAATTCCTTTGCAAGTAGTTGGAGCATTTCAATGTCTGGCATATAGTTACCATTTTCCCAGCGAGATATTGTTTTGTTTGTTACACCAATTTTCTCTCCGAGCTTCTCTTGAGTTAGTCCGCTCTGCCGACGAAGCGTAGCAATAAATTTACCGATTTTTATTTGATCCATGACGTTCACCTCCGAAAATATGGTACATCAACGGTTATGAGAATTCTTCCCCACAAACAGAGAATGTGTCAAATATCAATTTATTAACCTGTTATTTTGTAATTATCATACCACAATTTTAAAATTCTGTCTATTCAAAATTTTATCTTCCGCCTGCACTGCCAAAAATTTCGGCTTTGTATTCGGGAGCCTGAACAAGTAAAAGATAGCGTTCATTACCGCACCTATACAGACAAGTGCCACGCTCACCGAATTTGATTAAGGCATACTCGTTTGGTTCTACCATTAGTGCATCTTCAAAGTCCTTCGGATTGATATTGCCGGGGTAAAACAGGAAATGATGAGTAGGAATTGAAAATAGCGGCTTGGTATATTCCTTAACGCTTGAATCCAGTCCGAACTGCTGTGCAATTCTCGGAACTTCGTTTGATGCAAGCATTATTCCAAGTCCTAAAAGCATATTGCCGGGGAAGGTTAGCAACCCGAGGAACAGCAGAGTTGTCTGCATAAATGCTGTCAGGCATAGTGCCGCTATTTGCTTCATCCACTGATTGAAGCCGTCCTGATATCCTCTCGGAACGCTGAACATATACAATGCACCTACTGCCATCTGAATAAGCAAGATTCCTCCGCGCTTTATGTTAGCAAAGAAGATCTTTATTACGCAATAGGCAAAAGCTATCATACATAGCAAATTGAGAAGTCCGAATGTTGTCTGTGTTGATACTGCAAAACTACCTTCTAAAACACTTGTGCTTTTTCCTGCTAAATCAAGACTTTGCTGTCCTGCCATTATGGAGGACAAATCCTTTGAGAATGTGTTTTGCAGGCTGATGCAGAACTTGTACAGCTCCACAGGCACGACACCGAACAGCGAACAGGCAAAGAAACCTTTTAAGACATTAATTGCGGTTGTTTTGATATTTGCTCTGCCATTCTGATATTCAACAGCTACATCAAATACGGCAACAACCGTGCCTGCGACGAACAATGCCCAGCCAAAAAGCGTAAACAGATTTATTGTTGCCTGCACCCATTCAAGGTCGAAGACATCTGCGCCCATATTTCCCATCATTGTGAAGAAGTCGGCAACAGCGTTGTAAATCGTTTCATAAAGCCACTGAATCATTGTGTTCCATATAGCATTTGAGATTTGCTCATCGAGGTAATCGAACACACCTCCTATGGCACTTCCGATACCACCGATAAAATCTCCTAACCAGTCAAAAATATAAATCACCCCCTGTCAAATGGAAAGTTGAAAATGGGAAGTTGAAAATTAAGCTGTGCGTCTTCGCCGCAATTTTAAATAAATTCGGGCAACAAGGCTTTTTATCATTTCAAACCATCTGCTCGTCCGAAATTTTCCATTTTACATTTTCCATTTTCAATTTTATAGTATTGTCCAAATGTATAGCGGTGCAGTCAGAGAGAACACAAGACAGCCGAAAAGAATTGCCGGCGCGGTGAATTCAAACTGTCCGTGCTTGCGGTAATCGAGATAAGCAGTAGCAAGTTTAACAAAGAAAAGTATGGCAAGAATCATATCTACCGCAGGAAAGACAACATTGTTTACAACATTTTTAATCTGTGTTTGAGCCGATGTCCATGTGCTTTCGATTGCTGATGACACATCGCCTACGGCAAAGACTGTTACTGCCGATATTCCGAGCATTAACAGTATTACTGATACGCCTGATAACCATTTAATTAACTTAGTTCTTCTTGATTTTATCATTTTTTACCTCCGATTTTCTTAAATCATTCTCCGATATATATCTGACTTCGATGTTCAGTTTTTCTGCAAAGCGAATCTCTGTTTTCATACTCTCAGTTATTTCATCTCCGAAAACCCAAACCGCATCACAAACCCAAAGCATAGAAAGTCCTGCGTTCATACCAAGGTTTCTTTCTTCTTTGTTGCTGTCATCTAAAATCAGCGCATAAAAATGCGGTATGAACGGAGCCATACCGCACTCTAACGCATATCGGGCATATCGTTTTGCGTTTTCAATATTTGCAGATACATTACCGCCCAAAGGCGAACAGATATACACCCTGTGCATTATTCATCGTCCTCATCTTTCCTTTTAAATTTTATGATAAGAAATGCAATCAAACCGCCGACAGCAACAGAACCCAAACCGATGTAAAAACCGAGATTTGAATTGTCTCCTGTCTGTGGTTTTTCGGGTTCAGGCTGCGGATGAATTGCTACTGTCTGATCCTTGTCATCAATATCAGCGTGAACGGCAATTTTCGTTTCATCACGGTAGAGAGTTTCAAACACAACGATTTCTGTATCTTGGGTAATTACAGAGCCGTCAAAGGTGAAAGATAAGGTGGAATTTAATACCCTCGTTAAAATTATCCTCACTTGTTTTTAAGACTTCAAGACTGCCTTTCTTGAGGATATTCTCAAAGGTAACAGTTGCAGTCTTTCCGCTTTCAACCTTAACGGTCTGCGATTTCTGCGTTTCGTACTTACTGTCGGTAATTTCGGCAATGGTGTAACTTCCGGGAACGAGGTCGGTTAATTCAAATTCACCTTTTGAGTTTGTTTTTACAGTTTTGCTGTAATCGTCGCCTTTGACGGTAAACTCAATATTTGCAACATTGCCATCCTCGGAGGTTTTAACAAGTTTGAGATTGCCCGAGCTTGTCTTGACCTTGAAATATGCTCTTATTGGGTCTGCGTCGTTTTCAACACCTGTTATTACATCCTGCAAGCTTGCGTCACCATATGGCACAAGAACAGTTTTGCCGACATCAGGCATTGACTTTGCAGAGTTGAATGTTACTGCATCGTTGACGGTCGAAGTTGAAGTCAAGGTCAGCCTGTTTCCTGATACAGATACACTCATACCGCCTGTTGTCTTGAAGCTGAAATCCGAAAGAATACTGTTGCTGTCGGTGAGTGTTAAAGTGTACTTTCCGTCTGAATATTTCATCTCATAGGTTTCAGCCTTTGAAGCGATTGCCTATGCAAAGCTTGGAACAGTTGAGTAATTTGCAAGGCTTTTAGAAATTGCATTGTAAACCGACTTAACGCCGGGGTTTGCTCCGCCTGTCAATAAACTTTGTATTTGTGCATTTATAGCCGTCATTTGTAGAGCGACAGCCTGAAACAAACTCCCATACAATCAGCTGTGTTGCCACCCATTTCTGATCCTCTGTTCCGCTTAAGCTTTTTTCCGAACCGGGTTTGCCGTAAAGCAGACAAGGTTAATTACTTTTTGCTTTGCCGAGCCTAAATTCTTCCAAACGGTTGAGGCACTTTCTGTCAGCGTATTGCCTGAGTAGAGTGTATGACCGGGTTCAATGCAGTAGGCTTCTTTGCCATCTGCAAAAATCTTGCACAACTCTTCTCCGGGAGTTCCGACCGTGTAGCCGTTGCTGACTGTTGTCTGCTGAAATTTGATTGTGTTTCCTGTACTGTCATAACAGTAGTCAAAGGTAATTGTAACTTTATCACCGCTTGCTGCACTTACAGGGAGCGAGAACATTGTTCCGAATATTACGGCAACCACGAGTAAAAGTGCAGTTATTCTTGTGAATTTCTTATTTCTGATTAACTTAGTCATTTTAAAAATCCTTTCATAAAAAATATGGGGCAAGATTTTACCCTTGCCCCGATTGACGTCTTATTCTGTTTAAATACAATCATAATTTCATCGCCTGCCCTTCATTGAAATCTTCATCTATATCATCGGACTGCTCACTGCCATCCGTAATATTTACATACTCGCCGATGATGTTCAGCGCTTCGCAGTAACTTTCCGAACTCGTAACACGACTGCACATTTCTTTTGCCTCGTCAGCCATACCGTTTTGCTTGAGCGTACGGCTTGCCATACCAAGTAGGGCAAACACATTTCCATTAGTCCCTATCAAAGCACAGTCGGGTTTGAGCTTTTCTTCTTTGTTCTGCTCAGGTTCAAAGCCACTGAGCCTGTTGTCCACATAATCGGACAGCCACATCCCTGCAAAGGCTGTGTATGACTGCAACCGCCACATTGCAAGCTTGCCGATGTCAAGGTGGACATTTTCAAAGGGATAGAGAATACAGGTAACGCCGTCACTCTTGAACACCGAAACATTCTCAAACTTTGTATTGTCAAGAAGTATTCCTTTGTCCGTAAGCATTTTATTGATGCCGTCCATCCATTCTTTAATTTCACCTCCACAGCCCTGCAAGATAAGACCTTCCTTGCCGTTCATACGGCGGAGGTCTGTTAAAGTTATTTGGTTTATTTTCATTGAGATCAGTCCTTTCAAAAAAATAACAGCACCCGATTAAGAGTGCTGTCATTATAAAATTTTAAATTGTCCTTACAACGACCTCAACTTGAGTTATTACATCACGAAGCCTGTCACCACCGACAATATATTCCAATATATCATCTGCCGTATCTCCCCACATTTCTTCTATGTCAATGCATGGTTCATTGCTGAGAACATTATAATTTTTTCCATCTTTTATATAGTAACCCTCGCCAATGTTAATTCTCCCGTCAGGATGTGTGATAGAATAAGATTTGCCTTTCCATTGAAATTCAACTTCTCCACCACAATCTACACACCATTTAAACTCGCTAATTGTTTTAAATTGATCTTCTTCGTTTTTTACAATATTTTTATTTACTTTCATCTGTGTGTTCACTTCCCTATAATACTTAAATTCTGGAACTACATCAGGATAATTTATAGGTCTCTGTGGCAATGGATTACCACGATTAGGATCCCAATTTATCATATGATCATGCGGATTTGTATGTTTATCAGGTCGATTATGGAAACTGAAATGTCTTTCCTTGGTTGCACGTCCATCATCACCAATTTTCGTTAACCTTCGTTCGCCATTCTTATCAAATGTTTCCTTGATTTCGCCCGGTTTTCCTAAAAATCGTTCATTTTCAGTCTTTTTTGGTTTCCACTTACCGCCGTAGGCACTACCTGAACCTTTCAGTGAATACATTTTATTGAAGTTCTCTGGCTGAAGCATTGTTTTGTTAACAATTATACCCTTTTTATTATGCAATGGCAAGTCCAATGATTCTTTATTGAGATATTTCCAACCGCTAAGTTCATAATCAACATAAATTATGTCACCTTGCATTTCAGGAAAAGGTTCGCTGTAACATATAATTTTGCTCGGTTCTATTCGCCTGAGCATTTCTTCGTGGCCTTTCATAAAAAAGTCTTTTTGGTCTGCATGATTGTTATGTTCACGCACCATATATGTTGAAACCGCTACTATACTACCTTTTGGAATTCCATCAAAACAAAACTCAAATGTATTTTCATCACCCAAATTTACCGTAGGAATAACCTTTATATCTTTGCTTGCTAGATAAGCACCACACCAACGGTTACGAAAAGTATTCTAGAGTTGCAGTGCTTTATTCATCTCTATATACATACTAAAATCAGGAGATAAAACAGCTTTGTATTTTTTTAACTTTTCCACATACTCATCAGGCTTTTTCTTGCCTAACAGTACAGCTCCCGAACCTCCGAACGGTTCAATATACCTTTCGTAATTCAGAGGAAAGAGGGCGTACAAAATATGAAGTATGGAGGTTTTGTTACCCATCCAACTTACAGGGGTTTTGATATTCTCACTTCCTTACGGCGAGCCGCCGTTGGCAATTCCCCACCGCATAACATTACGATAGAGGAAACATTGTCAGCAGTGGGGAGTTATAACTCTCATCTCGCCAAAATTTTTTAATACCAATCGCCCCTGAAACGACAAAAAGCCGTTGATTAAGTTTTTAACTCAATCAACGGCTATATATATTGAAACCAATATCAGTCGCTGTCAGAAACGATTGAATTGGTTGTTGTTTAATTTTTACTTTCTACCTTTTTAATGATTTCACCGATTGCTGAAATCACATTTACTGTAACTGCATTTCCAGCCATCTTGTAAAGTCTGCTTTCGGATAGTCCTGTGGCTCTTGCTTTATCGAACTGTTCGTCCGTAAAGCCTTGCAATCTCCAGCACTCCCTCGGAGTAAGCTTTCATTCTGCCTATGTGAACTTCACCGTTTGGCTCAACAAAGGCTACTGCAAACTTTTCATTGCCGTCAAGAACATCTGAATTTTCTTCAAACACCCCCGAATGTTCAGCTTTTCGGTTACTGATTCCCGAGTCGTGCCTTGCTGTTATGCATCTTGCAATTTCTGTCAGTTTCGGATCGGGGTTCAGGTCGATAAAATAATACGCTTGCGTTGCGGAAGTAGTAAGCGTGCGTGCTATATGACTTCCGACTCTGCCACGCCTAGAATTTTGTCCCGAAAAGGCGGTATCAATGCTGTCACTGGGATATGCCATCTGATAACCGTCTTTGGTCTTAGACTTTATCGGCAAGCCAAAGTTTTCAGTATCTTCAATAAGATAAAGTCCGCTATGACCGCCGAATCCGCCCGAACCACAAGTGAGCGTACAGCTCAGTCCTGTTGATGAGTAGATTCGCTCACCTTGTGTGGGATTTTCTTTGTATAAGAGCCTTTCCGCTTGTTTGCGTGAAAGATAGTACTTCTCCGGCACATTTTCCTCGATTATATCCGATAATGTACACTCGATTTCGTGATTGGGGTACTCCGAAATTTTTGCTGTTAAGTACCTGCCAGCACACATCATACCCCTCGTCGGTGCAAGCTGTGCTTACTCCTTTCCAACCGCAAGCGGTTAAAAACTCGCACGCTATGCTGCACCTCCTCTCCCCAAAAAGCTTAATGCTTTTCGGGGACCCTGTATTCAATGTATTGAGGATTGTTTTTAATGTCCTGCCTGAGTCATGGTTAAGCAGACCGGGAACGTTTTCGAGGAAGAGATACTTAGGTTTTTTAACGGCAGCAATTCGAGCAATCTTGAAAAACAGCGTTCCTCTTATATCATCAAATCCTTTTCTCGCTCCTGCGACTGAGAAGGACTGACAGGGAAATCCTCCAACAAGAAGGTCGAAATCGGGTAACTGTTCGGGTACAATTTTTCTTTCGTCATCAAAGTAAAGTTCACCTCCGGTATCGTATATTGCTTCATATGCCTGCTTTGCATACTTATCGATTTCGCAGTATCCGACGCACTCAAAACCACCTATGGCTTCAAGGCCTGAACGAAAACCGCCGAGCCTGCAAACATATCAAAGAATTTGATGGACATAAATCTTCATTCCAAACGAAGATTTATTGATTAAATCTCACCTCACATTCCCATAGTCATTCCGCTATCCTCATCAGGAGTTTCATCTTCAACTTCTGATTTAGATTGGTTTTCTGCTTCGATTTCTTCCTGTGTGAGCTTTCTGAATGAATCCTCACCGGGAACTACACCAAGTGAACGACCGTTGTCCCACTCAGGGAATAACGTTCCCATTGAATCAACAAATTTTACTGTTCCTCTTGTGCCTGATGGAACAGGTGCGTAAGGGTCCTTCATACAGATAAGCTCAATTCTTGTACCCGGCGGATACAATTTCTTTGTACTTTCAGCGATTCTGCGCTGTCTTTCATATTCGTTCAAGTTATACATCTCCTATTTTTTTAGTTTTGATTTAAGTAATAGCTTTAGTAGGACTTCTGATTTTTATTGTCATAAAATCAATCTCCTTCTTTTTTTCTGTTTGTATTGACATTTTTGTTGTCAGAGAAATGTGCAATCTCGCTTTCATTGTTATCATCATTACGCCTGTCAAAATTAGGTTTCTGACGCATCTCTCTTTCAAACTTTCTGAGTTCGGGTGTGTCGGTAAAATACATTTAAAATCATTCCTTTCAATTTTTTGTAAATAAAAAAAGGCAACCGTTCTAATCAAAAAAATTAAAACGATTGCCAAATAAAAAAAGAGCCAATTACTATATCTCTAAAATAAGAAATATAATGATTGACTCATATATTTGATAATATTAAATTAAGCAGATTAGCGAAAGTAATCAGTTTTCTTTACCTTTAACTAAATTTTGTAGCTTTTCAACAGCTTCATCTTTAGTTTCAGAATCCTTCACTATTTGGATAATTGAGTTCATAAGAACATCAAATTGTTTGTCTGTCATATTTTCGAACTCCATATCTTTTCCTTTCCGATAAAACAATTATCACTTCTACCGGAAATAAATTTTGTATATAAGTAATTGAGGCTCATAGAAAAACTATGAGCCTCTTTTGGCTCCCCCAACTGGGCTCGAACCAGTGACATCATGATTAACAGTCATGCGCTCTACCGACTGAGCTATGGAGGAATATACAATTTTCTTTGATTTTACTCAAAGATTTTTGTTCAGACTGCATAAAGCAATCTTTTTGTTAGTTAAATCCCCGGTAGTGGATTTAAACAACATATTTAGTTGTTCCTCAGGCTAAGTAATAGTTTCCGGTACATTTCTGTACACTCGCACTACCGACTGAGCTATGGAGGAATATAGAGCAAAACACCCGTTTGGGTGTATGCTTTGTGTTGGCATCTCCCTATCTTCCCAGGCCGTCACCAGCCAAGTATTTTCGGCACCACTGAGCTTAACTTC
>NZ_DBLZMS010000014.1:0-29579 GCF_057037865.1 Ruminococcoides sp. | reverse complement strand
GAAGTTAAGCTCAGTGGTGCCGAAAATACTTGGCTGGTGACGGCCTGGGAAGATAGGGAGATGCCAACACAAAGCATACACCCAAACGGGTGTTTTGCTCTGTATTCCTCCATAGCTCAGTCGGTAGAGCGCATGACTGTTAATCATGATGTCACTGGTTCGAGCCCAGTTGGGGGAGCCACAACAGAGTAGTCTTTTGACTGCTCTGTTTTCTTTTTTGGTTCAATGTCAATAGTTGGGGCAACCCGAAAAAATAGAATATATGATAATTACAAGCGACAGGAATTAAGCTGTCGCTTATTTTTTAATCATATTAAGGTGTAAAAACATTAGTTGACAAAATTAACTTTATGCGTTACTATGAAAATGTAGAAACTGCACAAAGCACAAAAATACAGTTTATAGATAAAGGAGGTAATTAATTATGAAAAAAGCATTTTTATTGTTCCTTATGTTAATAATAGCTTGTTTTATTATCATCGGCTGTAAAGACTCTTCAAATAACACCGATAATTCGAGTAATGCAAATGTTGGAGTGCTAAGAGATTTATCTGTGAATTTGGAAAAGAACTATAGCGTTCCCGATTCTGACAGCAATGTAATTGAACTTGCTTCAACACCTGATGAACTTTATCAAAATGACCTTAAGAAATTAATATCAATATCGGATGATGTGATCCGTGTAACAGTTCAAAATGTAGCTTATACAAGCTATGAAGGCGTTGCTTGGACAAAATTAGATGTCCTGATAACTGATACATTAAAAGGAGATTTAAAAGTCGGAGATGTAATATCAGTATTTAATTTGGGTGGATATATTCCGCTTAGTGAACATATTGAAGGACATAATGATGCGTTTCGATTTAAAAATTTAAGTGCAGAGGAAATTAAAACGACTTTTCTTAAAGAAACAATTGACGGTGAAAAAACGGTTCAAAAGTCGGATGATTTGATACTGTGTTTAGTTCAAACTCCTAAGAATAGTCCGTTGCCGAACGGTGCATATGAAAGAGTTTCTTATACAGGTCAGTTATATGCTGATGGCGACAATAAATTTGTTCAGTTGATTACTGATAGTTCCGAAACAACAGAGAAAACATATTCCTATGACGATATCAAGAAAATGACTGAATAGGAAAAGTTATAAAATAAATAGCGATAATCATAGCGTGTAATGGTAGCACTGCAATAATATTAGGCTTAATTTCAATAGTTCTGACAACACGAAAAATAGAATATATGATAATCACAAGCGACAGGAATTAAGCTGTCGCTTGTTTGGCTGTTAAAATACAAACCATACTATTTAATTTTGCATTGAATTTAATTGAGAGGTGCTATATAATTAATATCAGAGTAATAAAACATTAAAATTGTGAATTTAAAGGGTGATTATTTTGCCGTTGCAGATTGTTCGGAATGATATAACTAAGATGAAATGTGACGCAATTGTTAATGCGGCGAACAGTTCGTTGCTTGGCGGAGGCGGTGTTGATGGTGCGATTCACCGTGCGGCGGGGAATGAATTGCTTAATGAATGCAGAAAACTTGGCGGTTGCAGAACGGGTGAGGCGAAAATTACGGGTGCGTACAAACTGCCCTGCAAGTATGTTATTCACACGGTCGGTCCTGTATGGCAAGGCGGAAATTATCATGAGGAAGAACTGCTTTCGTCATGTTATCGTAACTCGTTGCAGCTTGCAAAGGCTTATGAATGCGAATCGGTTGCCTTTCCTTTGATTTCATCGGGGGTTTACGGCTATCCGAAAGAACAGGCATTACAGGTGGCAATCAACGAAATCTGTAAATTTCTTGCAGACAACGATATGCTCGTTTATATTGTTGTGTTTGACAAAGACGGATTCCGTGTCAGCAAAAAGCTTGTTCGTGATATTGCCGAATACATTGACGAACACTATGTTGAAACGCACTATTCCGAAAACCGCAGTCGTGGATTATCCCGTCTTTTAAGACAGCCGGAGACTTATCCAATGCAAACCGCAGCTTTGAATTTAGCTGATGTTGTAAATCAGCTTGATGAAAGCTTTTCTCAGATGCTTTTGCGTAAAATTGACGAAAAAGGTCTTACGGATTCTCAGTGTTATAAAAAGGCGAATGTTGACCGCAAGCTGTTTTCTAAAATAAGAAACAATGTCAACTATAAACCTAAGAAAAATACCGCAATTGCCTTTGCCGTTGCACTTGAACTGTCGCTTGATGAAACTAAAGAAATGCTCCAAAAGGCCGGCTATGCACTTTCGCACTCGAATAAATTTGATGTTATCATTGAATATTTTATTCAAAAGGGCGAGTATGATATTTTTACTGTAAACGAGGCTTTATTTGAATTTGACCAAGTTTTGTTGGGGCAGTAAATGTCGCATTTCAGGCGACCATATGTTATCCCGAAAGTTATATGATTAAGTCAAGATAAAAAACTTAATTGCTTTTGGAGGTAACAACTATGAAAAACAACATTACAGAATTGGTATTCATTCTTGACAGAAGCGGCTCAATGTCAGGACTTGAACAGGACACAATCGGCGGATTTAATTCGCTCATTGAAAAGCAACGCAGACAGGACGGCAAGTGCTATGTTTCAACCGTATTGTTTGATCACGAAACCGAGGTTCTTCACGACAGGGTTGAATTGTCGGAAATTTCAAAAATGACTGAAAACGATTATACGGTTCGTGGCTCAACTGCACTCATTGACGCTATCGGCGGTGCAATTCATCACATTGGCAACATTCATAAGTATGCAAGAAAAGAAGATGTTCCCGAACACACCTTGTTTGTGATTATGACCGACGGAATGGAGAACGCAAGCCGTATCTATTCAAGCAATAAGGTCAAGAAAATGATTGAGCGTCAGAAAAATCGCTACGGCTGGGAATTTCTTTTCATCGGTGCAAACATTGATTCCGTTGAAACCGCTAAGCATTTTGGAATCAATTCCGACCGCTCCGTTAATTATCACGCTGACGGTCAGGGTACGGCTGTTGTTTTTGACGCAGTATCGAAAACCGTGTGCAATTTCAGAAAAAGCAGACCGCTTTCATCGTCTTGGAGTGATGAGATAGACAAGGACTACGAAAGCAGAAAATAAGAGACAAATTAGTTTTAATTTCTGCATTTATACCATAAACAAAAGACCTATATTTACTTTAGAATAAGTAAATATAGGTCAAATTTATTGAAGTCACATTGGAAAGAATCAATCTTTTTATACTTGAAATTACTTTTAATGCATTTTGGCATTTTTGTGAGTTCATTTTTTACAAACCAAATTTTATGATTTGGGTCAACTTTGTCTGCAATTTCATTTTTGTTTATACATTCAACATTTTCAAATGCCTCAAACCAGTTTTCTTTGTAGGTGCAAAGGTGGGTGTTGTTCGGATAATAATACGACATAATTCCGAATGCACTGTCGCAGTAAACAAAAGTGTCTGATTCTGACTGTTGAGAACTGAATCTTTCACGAAAATTTGTCATTGACGGATTATATTCAAACAATCCTGTTGCAACAAGACAGCCGATATTTAAAACGCAAAGCAGGGTGCATATTACTTTGCTCGGCTTTGGTTTTATATCTTTTACGCCGAAAGCAACAAGAATTGCAAAGATACCGAGAATTACAACGCTGTATCTTGCAATGTAAAACGGGCGTATAAAAACGGTTACGAACAACCCGATTATTTGAATCCCCATAACGCAGACATCTGCGAAAATTATACACAATTTTCGGTTGCTCTTTTTCATAAGAACAAGTGCAGATACTGCTATGCCCGATATGAATACAATTACAGACAACGGTTCAACTCCGCTGAGCCAAAAATTACTTGAGGCTGATTTTGTTTGATTTAAAAGAGGAATTATCCAAAATGAATATCCTGCCACCATAATAAGGTCTGCAATAATAACACGCTTGAACAAATTTCTGTCTTTAATGAGCAGATATATATTTGCAAAAGCAAAGATAATTGCAACTGCAAGAAGTGCATAGATGTGATTGTATGCAGCCCCAAGTCCCGCTATAGCAAATAAAATGCAGTGATGAAACTTTTTGTTTGCTATAAAAAGCAGGGACTCAATAAAGCATAATGTAACAAAAAATATGCTCCATGAGTATGACCTTTGCTGAACGCTGAAATAGAGCATCATTGGCACAGCTCCGACAGTCAGCATATAAATTATTGATGTTTTACTGCCGTAGTGCTTTTTTATGATTGTGCATCCCAAAAACAGCGTTGCAATGTAACCGATTGCCGAAAATATTTTTGTTGTTGTTATTGAGTATCCAAAGATGCTACAAAATGTTTTCAGCGACAAAAAATACAGCGGTGGGTGCATATCGGATTTCAGAATATTGATTATGTCTGAATAATTGTGCTGAATCAGCGACAGCGTGTACGCCTCGTCAAACCATATATTGTCATTAAATATAAGTGTCAGGGAAAACAATGACAAAACGGCAAATATGATATATACCGTATGATTTGCTCTGACTTTTAATTTGTGCATCATAATATCTCCGTTTCTGAGTTTATAGGATAATTTTACCATTACAGGGCTATAAATTCAAGATTAACGGAAAACGGTCTGTCTGTGATAAGTGTTTTACACACCTGAAAAGCTGAGAACTTTTTCGACTGATTTTGAATACACTTTCCATTCCTCCTGCTTTTCTTTAAGGCGTTTTGTGCCTTTGCGGGTGAGGTGGTAGTATTTACGCTTTCTGCCGTCAAATTCTTCCCAGTAGCTTTCAAGCAGATTTTCTTCTTCAAGTGCGTGAAGAATGGGGTAGAGAGTACCCTCTTTAAGCTCAAACACGCTTTCACTTTGCAACTCAAGCTCTTTAATAATTTTGTATCCGTACATATCGCTTTTCTTTAAAACGCTCATAACAAGCATTGCTGTACTGCCTTTGATAAGTTCTTTACTGATTTTCATTTTATTTGCTCCTTTCCGATTAGCTCCGACACTTTGTCAATAAAACTGTTTGCCATACTATCCCTCCTTTTCGATTTTAATCGCTGTAACAATCAACCACTACTCCGTCTTTAATAGTCAGAATTTTATAGTTTCGATTGTCGCTTTCTTCGAGATAGCCTGTACCGTTATTTAGATATATGGTAAGACAAAGTTCAATTTCTGTTTCTTTTTTATCTTCATAGAATGTTTTGGATACATAATCTGTATATTTCAAAAGTCCTGATTTTTTTATGCTTTCAAGGGTTGTTCCTTTTGAAATCTTCTGAATAGCATCCAAATCAGCTAAAATCTTCGGCGACTCATTATAAATAGAATTTTTGTTTAGAGTGTCAAAATTGAAATGCTCATCGTAAGAATTTAAATAATCTTCCGAATTATACTGTAGACATATCGAGAAATCATCATTCTTACCACAGATTAATGACAATTCACCGCCTTTATCGTAATATACAGCCTCGCTGTAAAGCATTTCGCTTTTTTGATAATAGCCTTGTGACGCCAAGTCGCTGAATACTTCCGATTTGTCTTTGGATAAGTCGGAAGTAAGAACATAATCCACCATTTCTTGCTTGTTTGCAGAATAATTGTTGTCTGTTTTACAATCCTCTACCGCCTTGTAGGTTGTTGTTGCTGTCATATAGACCAAATTTACCGATAAGAAGATGCACATACATATTTCAAAAAAACCTATCGGAATTTGTAAGCCCTTATTACTTAAAAGCATTTCCCTGCGGCATATTTTTATCAACAATAATATTGACCATAAAATAAATATAGCACCGATAATATACGGAAGAATTTCAAAACAGAAAACTGCAAAGCCACTGTATTGTGCAGGAACCTTTGTGAAAATGCATTGCATATATGCCGAAAAACCTTCCGTAACAGTTTTTACAACGGCAAAAACAGCAGGTTGATAAAAATATAATAAATTCGGATGTCCTGCAGAACAGATTTCATAATTATCGTTTTCAAAAAATATTGATACAAATTGCAAAATGAAAGAAATCAATATTATTATCGGAATCACATAATTATTCTTTTTTCGTGATAATGTCAGCAAGACCACATATGTAATTATAAATGCAAGTGAAATAAAATCCAAGAGTATATCGTGCCTGTAAAATACTGTATCGTATCGGTATATGAACTTGTCTTTTAAAAAAACTGTGCATAGAAACATAGCTGTAACAAGGCAAGCACAAATAATTGTAAACGGCGATAGGAAAATGTTTGTATGCAAAAAATTCAACGGCACGGCGGTGTCATCGGGATTGCCCATTTCTTCGGTGGCACGCTTTTCGGCTTCTTCTTTTGAATAGCCTATGTCAACATAGTAGTCAATTTTATCAAGCAAATGCGATTCAAGCTCGGCTGTAATTAGCTTTCGGGAGTGTTTGTCACTAATCTGCTCCGATACTTTGTCAACAAAACTATTTGTCATACTATCCCTCCTTTCAGAGTTTTCGTTTAATCACAATAATCAGTAACTTTTCCGTCCTCTATGGTCAGGTTTTTAAAGAAAAAGTTTGAGCCGTCATCAGAAGTATCATCGTATCCTTTAAAATAAATTGTAAAGTTTATTTCATATACTGTTTTCTTCTTATCTCGATAATATGTTTTGCATATTCCATTAGCCCATTTTAAAAGTCCCGATTCTTTTATGCTTTCAAAGTCATCTCCCTTGTCAATCTTTTTGATTGCATCTACATCGGACAAAATTTCGGGAGTTTTATCGTATATATCCCTCTCATTAATGAAAGCTCCTACGCTTTCATCGTATGTAATAAATCCATAACCCAAATTGTATGAAAGGGTTGTGTATCTTCCGTTGTTATCCATACCAGTTCCAACTGATATTGTGCCGCCTTTGCCGTAAAATTCGGCAGGGATTTCTGTATCCGCATAGTATCCCTCAAGCGTCAGTTCATCTATAATTTCAGACTTATCTCGTGTTAAATCTGCATTAAGAACATATTCCGACATTCCTTCACGGCTTGCAGAATAGCTGTTGCCTGTTGCAAAATCATTGACGGTTCTGTATGCTGTGGCAGTGACTGTTATAATAAGATTTACGGACAAAAATACGCTTGCACATATTTCTATAAGGCGGATAGGTATGTTGTATTTTTTACGATTGTCAACTCTTTCTGATTTCAATATTTTAATGAAAAGTATGATTGACCATATTATAAATATTAACCCTAAGATATAGGGCAAAACATTAAAACAGAAAGAATCGGTTTCGGCAGGAACTGCAATAAAAATACATTCTGAATATGCGCCAAATCCCTCTGTAACTGTTTTTACAATTGCGTACATTGCTGGCTGGTAAAAATAAAACATATTCGGCGGTGCTGTTGATGTGAGTGCAGCCTCGTTGTAATCGTAAATAATAACGGAGAAAAATTGCAGGATAAAAGAAATCGCCACAAATAACGGAATGATTTTAATGTGTTTTTTTCTTGCCAATATTAACATTACAGCATATGCAATCAGAAAAGCAAGCGAAACAAAATCGCATAGTATGCTGTGTCTGTATGATTGGTTATCGTAGCTGTATATAAAAGCGTCACGAAACCATATTGTGCAGAAGAACATCAGTATTATAACACCGCAACAGATAAATGACAGCAGGTCACGAAAGTTATTGTTGTGCAGAGCATTTAATGGAACAGCCGTGTCTTCAGGATTGCCCATTTCCTCGGTGGCACGCTTTTCAGCATCTTCTTTTGAGTAGCCTATGTCAACATAGTAGTCGATTTTGTCAAGCAAGTGCGATTCAAGCTCGGCTGTGATTAGCTTTCGGGAGTGCTTGTCTGCAATTTGCTCTGCAACTTTTTCAAGAAATTTATTCTTCATATTATCCCTCCCATTTCTATAATACCTCGCAGTTCTATATACATAGATTGTCTATGTATATAGAATAATACATTTTTAAAACATAGTCAAGGGGGGAGGTAAAAATTTTCGAGTGGAATTTTATGAATAATATACAATATGGCTTGATAACCTGTAGGGTCATTTATCAGATGACCGCAAGTAACAGTAGAAAATTTTATGGTAAATTAAATTATATAAAAATCGCAAAGTGATTGTCATACAGTAGCTGCGAACCGTGTTCGCCAATCGTCACAAGCGTAAGCTTGGGGCAAAATGATTATTTAACAACAAATTCAATACAGATATTTATTGTTTTATGTTTACACACAAAACAAATGGCGAACAAGGTTCGCAGCTACAAATGAATACATAATTTCCATAATATCAAAACATTTTTGTAAAACATAAAATTTCATCAAGGCGGGCGTCCAATGAATGCCCCTACAGAATTGATACACAAAAACACGGCTTGTTCATTTTCCGAACAAGCCGTGTTTTTACTTTGTAGTTATATTGTCTTTGAAAAATTCCTCAATAAAATTCTTCATTTTCTTATATTGTCGATTAAGCTTTGTGAATATTAAAATCCACACACCTGCAAACAGTAATATCGGAACAATTGAGAATATCAGCGATGCCAAGTTTTCATTACAAAAATAATCGTAAATTAAAAGACCTGCCAAAAACAGCACGAAAATCATAAAAGGTATCGGTAAAAGCAGATATTTCAATGATTTCATTTTTAATGTCAGAACCGAGCCGTTTGCTGAGTTTTCAACAGTTCCGTCAAAATCGGGAGATTGGTTGTCAGGTCCGCCAAATGGGTGATTTTTTGAAAGATGAATTGTGAATTTGTTCGCAAAAAAATTGCCTGCAATTTTTGGTGTATCGGGTTTTGTATTGCCCAAAGCCTTCATTCTTAAAGCGTTAGAAACCTGATTGGCAGAAATGTTCATTTTGTAGGAAAATGATTTAATGCAGTTGAACATAACAATTCTCCTTTAAATTACTGTTCTTTCAGAACACCGTTGCGGTAGGCGCAGAGGAGCATTGAAAGTCCTTCAATGCGGTTACGGATTGTCTGACCGTCATCGGTTTGTGCAACACGGATTCGGTTTTCCGAGGTGTCAAAAACTTTTGTTGTTGAGAGGATGTCCTTGTTTGACTTGATTGCGTTGTCAATTCCCGCAAAGGGTTCGTGGGTGACAATTCGCATACCGTAGGAATTATAGACAAGCGTGTAGCCCGCCGTGCCTGTTTTGTCCTGATATGCTCTGCAAAATCCGCCGTCAATCACAATCAGCTTGCCGTTAGCCTTTATCGGACTTTCGCCCTTTTTGCGGATAACGGGAACATGACCGTTGATTATGTGACCGTGATTTTCCGAAAGACCGAATTCTTTCAAAATCCTTACGCAGGCATCTTCATCGTGATAGAGCGTGTAGTAATGGTTGCGTGTTTCCGTGTGGGTTTCGGAATCGTCAATAAAGAAACGCTCAAACGAGCACATCTTTTCTCTGCCGAAAAGCGGTGAATGTTTTCCGCACCAGAGATACCACATATAGTCGTTGCCCTTTTGCCTTTCGGGAGAATTTTCGGGGGCAGAGTGTCCCTGACGAACAATCTTTTCAAGCTCATCAAGCAATGCTTTTCCCGAAAGCACACAGCTGCCCGTGTCAAATTCCATAAAACTGCCGTCCTTATTCATCGGAATACAGCCGTGGAGCAAAAGATTGTTGTTGCAACACTTGTACATTCCGCCCTTGGCAAACAGAAAATCAATGTGCCTTTTCAGCTTTTCACTTGCCATAAAGGCATTTTTAAGCTGTTCCATAACCCGTTTTTCCGTCTTTGTCAGTTCATACGGATAGTCATGGTCAACTGTGGGGAAGAAGGTGTCGGAAATCGGATACTTCTTTTCGCCGACAGTTACGGTCGCATTTTCAAAATCAATCTTGTCAAGCAATCGCCTGTCGCTCATATTAAAGTTAGGATTGCGGCTGACAAGCTGACCCTCAAGCTTAAAGAGAATAACGGCAATCGCCTTGTGCATATCGGCAACAAGCAACGGATCGTTTGAGGTGTAGGGCGAATCCGCAAAAGGACCTTTCGGCATAAAGCGTTCAACATTTCCGCCGCCGTAAACATCCTTTGCAAAAAGCGAGAGGTCACGCAGACTTATTCCGTAGCCGACCTCGATTGTGTCAAGATTGCCGTATGAAAATGCGTTGTTAAGCGCAGCGGCAATGCAAGCCATACTGCCCGATGCCGCACCCATCCAAAGAATATCGTGATTGCCCCACTGAATGTCAACACCGTGGTGCATCATAAGGTCGTCAAGCACAATGTCAGGTCTTGCACCTCTGTCGAAAATGTCGCCGACAATGTGGAGCTTGTCAACAATAAGTCTTTTTATCGTGTCACAAAGCGAGAGTATGAAAACATCGGCTTGTCCTGCCTCAATAATTGTGTGCAGAATATTTTCGTGGTAGGTTTCACGGTCTTTTTTGCCGGAATCACCGAACATAAGCTCCTCAATGATGTAGGCATAATGCTTTGGCAGAGTTTTACGAACCTTGCTTCGTGTGTATTTTGAAGAAATGTGTCGGCAGATTGCAAGCAATCTTATGAGTGTTAATCTGTACCATTCTTCAATGTCGGTTATTTCGCTTTTGTAAACACTGAGTTTTTCCTTTGGATAATAAATCAGCGTTGCAAGCTCGGCACGCTGTTCGGATGTGAGAGTATTTGAAAAAAGGTCGTCAATCTTTTCTCTGATTGAACCCGATGCGTTGTTGAGAATATGTCTGAATGCCTCATGCTCACCGTGAATATCGGAAAGAAAATGTTCGGTACCTTTCGGCAAATCAAGGATTGCGTGAAGATTAATCATCTCTGCCGCCGCCGACTGAATGTTCGGATACTGCTCCGAAAGTGCCTCAAGATAGAGAATATTTTCTTGCATTTGCTTTTCATCGTAATGTTTCATCAAGTCCGCCTCCGAAAAAACTTTTACTGAAATCAGTGTATCACAACGCAAAAATTATATCAATATTATTGCAAAAGATTTTGCGGAATTTTCTGCAAAAACAAAACGCCCGATTTCCGTTTTGGTCGGAAATCGGGTGTAAAATGTTTAGTTTAGTGTGAGATTTGTGATTTGCACCTGTATCGGCGGTTATTGCCGTATAGTAGCGGCGATCAGTGATCGCCATTTGATTTGCGGCAAACGCAAATCAACAATTTACATAATCGAACAAACAAGGTCTGTGTATTCGGACGGATTTTCAAGCGGAAGTCCTGCGATTAGAAGCGCCTGACTGTAGAGAACCTCGGCATACTTCTTTGCTCTGTCAACATCGCTCTTGATAAATTCTTCCATCTTCTTAACGGCAGGATGTGAAAAGTTAAGCTCAAGCACACGCTGAGCCTTCATATTTGCGTCAGGCTGAACTGAGTTGAAATACTTTTCCATTTCAAATGAAATGCCGCCCTTTGCCGTAAGGCAAACAGGATGTGAAACAAGTTTCTTTGATGCGGTAACCTCTGCAACCTTGTCACCGAGTGTTTCCTTAACAAATGTAAGAAGTGCGTCCTTGTTTTCTTCATCCTCTTTATTTTCTTCGGTTTCAATGCCGAGGTCATCGTTCATTGCCGAACAGAATTTCTTTTCCTTATATGTCATGAGTGACTGTAGAGTAAACTCGTCAATCTCCTCTGTGCAGTAAAGAATTTCGTAACCCTTTGAGCGGATAAGCTCTGTCTGCGGAAGTGTGTCGATTGCAGCGGCATTTTCGCCTGTTGCAAAGTAGATGAACTTCTGATCCTCTTTCATTCTGTCAACATATTCCGAAAGCGTAACAAGCTTTTTCTCGCTTGAAGAATAGAACATAATAAGGTCCTGAAGTTCTTCCTTGTGCATACCGTAGTCCGAAACAACACCGTATTTAAGCTGTCTGCCGAATGCGTTGAAGAATTTCTCGTAATTCTCACGGTCATTCTGAAGCATTGAAGTAAGCTCGTTTTTAATCTTCTTTTCAATGTTCTGAGCAATTGTAATGAGGTGACGGTCATGCTGGAGCATTTCTCTTGAAATGTTGAGCGAAAGGTCTGCACTGTCAACAATACCCTTTACAAAACGGAAGTGCTCAGGCAAAAGCTCTTCGCAGTTATCCATAATAAGCACACCGCTTGAATAAAGCTGAAGTCCCTTTTTGTATTCCTTTGTGTAGTAGTCATAAGGAGCAACAGACGGAATAAAGAGCAATGCCTTGTAGGTTACAACACCCTCAACAGAAGTTACGATAGTTTTAAGTGGCTTGTCCATAGCCATAAATTTTTCGCTGTAGAACTTGTCGTATTCTTCCTGAGTAACATCTTTCTTTCTTCTCTGCCAAAGAGGAATCATGCTGTTGAGTGTTACGGTTTCCGTGTAATCCTCATATTCGGGCTTGTCGCTGTCCTTGGTTTCTTCCTTAACTCTGCTCTTTGTCATATCCATAACAATCGGGTAGCGGATGTAGTCGGAATACTTCTTGACAAGTCCCTGTATTCTGTACTGCTCAAGGAATTCGTCATAGTTTTCATCGTCTGTGTTATCCTTGATTTCAAGAATAATCTCTGTGCCGGCATTTTCCTTTTCAATCTCGCTGATTGTGTAGCCGTCTGCACCGCTTGACTGCCAGCAATATGCCGTATCCTCGCCGTATTTCTTTGTGTTTACGGTAATCTTCTTTGCAACCATAAATGCCGAGTAGAAACCAACGCCGAACTGACCGATAATGTCAATGTCGTCCTGCTTTTCTTCCATGCTCTGCTTGAATTTGAGTGAGCCTGAGGATGCGATTGTGCCGAGGTTGTTTTCAAGGTCATCCTTGTTCATGCCGATACCGTTATCCGTGATTGTAAGAGTACGGCTTTCTTTGTCGGGCTTTAAAACGATTTTGAAATCGCCTCTGTCAAGACCGACCTTGTCATCGGTAAGAGAAATGAAGCAAAGCTTGTCGATAGCGTCGCTTGCATTTGAAATAATCTCACGAAGAAAAATTTCTTTGTGAGTATAAATTGAGTTAATCATAAGGTCAAGAAGTCTTTTTGACTCTGATTTAAACTGTTTCTTTGCCATAAAAATCTTCCTTTTCATAATAATACATAAATTAAGAAGCCTTGTTCAAAACCGCAATTTGCATAGCTTTTCACACAAGCCTCTCATTAAACTATAATTATACTACAAAAGGTCAACTGTTTCAATATATAAAAAGTCCGAATGTGTCATATAGGGCGAATTTTGGTTAAATTTGTCATTGCAATGGCGGCATTTTCGTTTTATAATCTACTTAATAACTGCATTGAAAAAGAAAGGAGAATTAAATGACATATTCAGACGGTGCAAACAGCGGACTTTCAAGAAGAAATCACTATGTGGGACAGCCTGCCGTAAAAGTCGGAAGTTCAAATTTTGACTACTACAGAAAGCCTGAAAAAAGTCATGGCTTTGCAAAGAGAGTCGCATTTTTTGCGTACTTTCCGTTTTTGATTCTATGGCTTGAAACCGACCTCAAAATTGCGTCGGGGTTTGATGTGCTCGGCGGTTTTGCCTTCACATTTCTGTTCACAATCGTGCTTTCGGCGGTACTTGTTTTGTTGTGTTCTTTTTCAAAACGCAGAGGGGTAAACAGAGGGATTGCAACCGTACTCACGGCTGTGCTGACGATATGGTACGGTGTGCAGATGATATACTATAATGTTTTTGGCACAATGGTTGTTGTAAGCAGCGTTACAAACGGCGGTGCAGGGCAGGCATTCAATTCAATTGATATGATTATGACTGCGATAACAAGCAGAATCGTGTTTGTCGTTTTACTTTTTGTTCCTCTTGCTTTCTTTATAATTTTCGGCGGAAAGCTGTTTGACTTTTCAAAAGTAAAGTTAAAGGGTAAGCTGATTGTGCTTTTGATTGCGGTGGTTTTTCAGATCGGAACTGTCCTTGCGGTAGGCATTGACCGTGATTCTTCCGACACAAAGAGCAACTACAATCTTTATTACGGTGAATTGCAACAGGTTGCCGTGTGTGAACGCTACGGACTTTATACAATGCAAAGGCTTGACATCAGCCGCCTTATGTTCGGTTACAAAGCAAATATACGCACAAACAGCAAGCCGAAAAATAAAGAATCGACTGCCGATGAAATTACAAAAACAGAGCAGAAAGCTCAAATTATGAGTGCTGATTTTTCAAAGCTTACAAAGAGTACAAATAATGATGAGTTAAAGTCGCTTTATGAATATTTTGACAGCGAAGAACCGAGCTATACCAACGAATACACGGGTATGTTCAAGGGCTACAACATAATTTTCATTACAGCCGAAAGCTTTTCGCAGTATGCAATTGACAAGGATCTGACTCCGACGCTCTACAAAATGTATAACGAGGGATTTCAATTTGAAAATTACTATTCGCCTGCGTGGGGTGTAAGCACAACTGACGGTGAATATGCAAATCTTACAGGCTTGATTCCAAAATCCGGTGTGTGGAGCTTTTCAAAGTCAGCCGAAAATAATGTAAGTTTCCCGTTCACTCTCGGTGAGCAGAGCAGAAAACTCGGTTACAAAACAGTTAACGCTTACCACAATCACACCTATGATTACTACGACAGGGACAAGTACCTTACAAATATCGGCTATGACTATTCTGCAATCGGAAAAGGTCTTGACCTCGGTGAAAATGTGTGGCCGAATTCCGACCTCAAGATGATGCAGAAAACGGTTGACGATTACATAAATTCCGACAGCTTCAGCGTTTATTATATGACGGTCAGCGGTCATGGCGGATATTCATACAACACCATGAGCGAACGCAACGCAGACCTTGTAAAAGACCTGAAATACAGCGATGAGGTCAAGGGTTATCTTGCCGCAAACATTGAGCTTGACAAGGCAATGGAATATCTTCTTGCAAGACTCGAAAAAGCAGGCAAGCTTGACAACACCCTTATTTGCCTTACGGACGACCATTATCCGTATTCGCTTGATGAATTTGACGGTGTGTCCGAGCTTGCGGGGCACAAGGTTGACACAACCTTTGAACAGTACAAAAATGCATGGCTGTTGTGGAGCGGTTCAATGAAAAAGCCCGTCAAGGTTAACACATACTGTTCAAGCCTTGATATTCTGCCCACGCTTTCAAATATGCTCGGTCTTGAATATGACAGCAGAATGTTGGCAGGTACGGATGTTTTCGGAAACAAAGAACCGTTCGTTGTGTTTGCCGACAGAAGCTGGATTTCTCAGAACGGAAAATACAATGCGTCAACAGGCGAATACACCGCTTTCAAGGGCGCAAAGGGCAAGGATGATATTGACGAACTCAATAACAGATGCAACAACCTCTTTACCGTTTCAAGAATGATTCTCGACAACAATGTTTATGCCGAGGCTTTCGGTGATACCCATGTTACGGGAAAGTAGTTTAATGCTCAAATTTGCATTGACTGCAAGGCGAAAATAAAGTAAAATAGAACATGACAAATCCATACGGCGACAGTCAGTTTTGACTGCTGCCGTATTCTGTATATTAAATAAATAATCCAAAACAAAAATTGAGATGATTTTTTGAAAATATATATAACTGCCTTAGTTTGTTTAATGACCTGTGCGGTTGCATTTTTCGGCTGTTCATGTTCGTTGCTTGAGGATGATAACAACGAATCGAGTGTACCTGTAACTACTTCCGAAAAAAGCAGTACAAGTGTAAAAACAACATCTAAACCTAAACCGACAGAGCCGTGTGTGTATAATGAACCAAAAACAGATTATGCCTATAGCACACTTACTGATGATTATGTGAAAAAGCTGTACAATCAAATAAGTGATAATATTGATTCCGAATATGAACCGTCATTTTACGCTGAAGGGAATCTTAGTGAATATCAAATAACACAGGCTGTGGAAGCGTATAAAAATGACCACCCTGAAGTGTTCTGGCTTAAAAGTTACTATGAATACGAAAATTTTGATTATGAAACAGGAATTTGGCTTACATATACTATGAGCGGTGATAAACTTGTTACTGCAAAAAAAGAGTTTAATACTGCAGTTGATACTATTTCCCAAAGTGTCCCTTATGGCACTGAATGTGAAAGAGAAGAATATATACATAATTATATAATTAATAATTGTGATTATGATGAGGAAGCGGCTGAATCTGAGGAGGTTCAGGGCAATGAAAACGATGCCTACGGTGTGTTTGTTGATGGTAAGGCAGTATGTGAGGGTTACTCAAAGGCATTTCAGATTTTGTGTAATAAGGCTGATATTGATTGCATACAACTTATGGGAATCGTTGACTCAGACAATCATGTATGGAATTGCGTGAAGATTGGCGGAGATTGGTATCAGATTGATGTTACTTGGGACGATGTTGATGATTTTATTTATGATTCACATGAGTACTTTAATCTTACCGACAGTCTTATGTATGAGGAGCACACGCTGTCTCCAAAATACTCGGAGATTGATGCAGAATCTTTTTTGAATTTGGAATCTTGGTGTAACTTCTATGTTCCAAAATGTACTGCTGAGAAATACAATTATCACAACTATTGTTATAATTATAAATATCCTACAGTATCTAATCTTGATGATTCCGATAATGTCAGCACAGCAATTGCAAAAGCGGCAAAGAACGGAGAAGAGCATTTCGTAGTTATAGTAGATGAAAATGTAAATTACGATGATGTGTATGATGAGGTGCGGAATGGATATATGTATGATTGGCTTACAAAGGCTAACCAAATTAACTCTGATTCACCAAAGTTGAATGATACTTGCAATATGCTTTATGATGAAAAGTCTAATTTGATAACATTTCAACTTGAATATATTAATTAAATGCTGCATGATTGATTATAACATTGACTGCAAGGCGAAAATAAAGTAAAATAGAACATGACAAATCCATACGGCGACAGTCAGTTTTGACTGCTGCCGTATTCCGTATACGGAATAAATAGTTTAAAATAAAATTGAGATGATTCTTTGAAAATATATAAAACTGCCTTAGTTTGTTTAATAACCTGTGCGGTTGCATTTTTCGGCTGTTCGTGTTCGTTGACGGATGATTCCGAAAGCAGTGAACCAAAGAGAAGCTCTATCATAGAAAAATCCGTTACAACTCCGAGTGCACAAGATGTTGAAAACGACAAGGATTATGCAGATGTAAAAACCGATTATGCCTACGAGACGCTTACCGATGATTATGTAAAAGAACTGTATATGAGAATCGCAAAGAGCGTTGATACCGTGTATGCACCAAACATTACAACAACAGGCTCGCTTTCCGATTATCAGATTACACAAGCTGTTGAGGCATACAAAAACGACCACCCTGAAACTTTTTGGCTCAAGGGGTCAAGTCTTTTTGTTCCGTATGGTGACACAACAAGCGTAAAGCTTGATTATACTGTTCAAAATGATAAGCTTATAGCCGCCAAGAAAAAATTCAATATTGCCGTTGCTTCTGTTTTGAAGAATTTGCCCTCCGGCAATGATTTTGAAAGAGAAGAATACATTAACAACTATATAATTGACAATTGCAGGTATGATGAAGAAGCGGCTGAAAACAATGATGTTCAGGGCAATGAAAACGATGCCTACGGTGCGTTGGTTGACGGCAAAGCCGTGTGTGAGGGTTACGCAAGAGCCTTTCAGCTTTTGTGCAACAAGGCGAATATTGACTGCGTATTACTTTCGGGAACAGCCGATTCAGACAATCACGCATGGAACGGTGTAAAAATCGGCGGCGATTGGTACCAAATTGATGTTACATGGAATGATACCGACGGCGAAAATAATTATGCGGAAAACGACTATTTTAACCTAACCGATGACCTTATGTTCAAGGATCATAAGCTGTCATATAAGTATTCCGAGCTTAATTCACAAACTTATTTGAGCGTTGCTACATGGTGTAATTTTTATGTTCCAAAGTGTACGGCTGAAAAGTACAACTATTTTAACTATAAGTACCCGACTGTTTCAGATCCTGATAATGCCGATGATGTAAGCCAAGCTATTGCAAATGCTGCAAAAAACGGAGATGAATATTTCAGCATTGTTGTTGATAAGAATACCGATTTCGATTATATGTATGACAGGATTATGAATGACGGTTATCTTTATAACTGGGTTTCAGAGGCTAATGAGATTAACGGTTATTCACCAAGGCTTGCGGAAAGCTGTTATGTTTATCGCAAGGATGAGTTAGGTGTGCTGACTGTTGAACTTGAATATGTTGATTAACGGCGATGTGATGAGATGCTCACTTTTGTCCGCAATGCAGGGACACTCTGCTTAAAAATTGATTTTATTAAATAAAGCTAACCAAAGGAATGATATTATGAAAAAGTATGATGTTCAGAAGTTTGAACTTTTGTCAAACGAACAGATTGCAGACGGCATTTTTGATATGAGGGTAAAAAATGACGAGCTTGCTCCGCTTGCAAAGTGCGGACAGTTTGCCCATGTTTATGTGCCTTCAAAAACTCTGCGCAGACCTATTTCGGTTTGTGACAGCGAAAACGGTGTTCTCCGCCTTGTTTATCAGGTAAAGGGTGAGGGAACAAAAATTATGTCCGAGATGAAAAAAGGCGAAAGTGTTGACATTCTCGCTCCTCTCGGCAACGGCTTTAAAATTGAAAAGGGCAAGCGTTATTGCCTTATCGGCGGCGGTATAGGCGTTCCTCCGATGCTTTACACAGCAAAGCAGTGTGAAAATCCGCTTGTTATCACAGGCTTCAGAAACAAAGACCTTATTATTCTTCAGGATGATTTCAAGAAAGCCGGTGCAGAACTTGTGCTGACAACAGATGACGGAAGTGCGGGAATCCACGGCTTTGTAACAGATGTTCTCAAAGAAAAAATCTCAGAGGTTGACGAGGTTTGTGCATGCGGTCCTACCCCGATGCTCAAGGCTATTGCCGATGTTTGCAAAGAGGCAGGCAAGCCGTGTCAGATTTCTCTTGAGGAGAGAATGGCCTGCGGAATGGGCGCATGCCTTGTGTGCGCAGTAAAGGTAAGAAAAAACGGTGAAGAAATTATGCAGCATGTCTGCAAAAACGGCCCCGTATTTAATGCTGAGGAGGTAGTTTTCAATGGCTGATTTATCTGTAAAAGTTTGCGGAGTGGAATTTAACAATCCTCTCATTGCCGCATCGGGAACATTCGGTTTCGGTATGGAATATTCAGAGCTTTATCCCCTTGAAAAGCTCGGCGGTATTTCATGCAAGGGTATCACACTTACCCGCCGTGACGGCAACCCTGTTCCGAGAGTAGCCGAAACTCCTTCCGGCATTTTGAATGCAGTAGGACTTCAAAACCCCGGTGTTGATGTCTTTATCAATGATGATTTGCCGTGGCTCAAAAAGCAGAATACGGTTATCATTGCAAACATTGCCGGCAACACTCCCGAAGATTATTGTGCAATGGCTGAAAAACTCAGTGAAACCGATGTTGATATGATTGAGCTCAACATCTCATGCCCTAATGTCAAGAGCGGCGGAGTGCAGTTCGGCACAAGCTGTGAATCCGTAGGTGCAATTACTGCGGCTGTCAAAAAGTATTGCAAAAAGCCGCTTATCGTAAAGCTCAGCCCAAATGTTACCGACATTGCATCAATCGCACAGTCGGCAGAGGCAAACGGTGCAGACGCAATTTCAATGATTAACACGCTCACAGGTATGCGTATCGACATCAACTCACGCAGACCGATTATCCGCAACAACACAGGCGGAATGAGCGGCCCTGCAATTTTCCCTGTTGCAGTAAGAATGGTTTGGCAGGTTGCAAACGCAGTTAAAATTCCGATTATCGGTATGGGCGGTATCTCAAGCTGGCAGGATGCAATCGAGATGATGATGGCAGGCGCAACCGCACTTCAAATCGGTACTGTCCTTTTTACGGATCCGTATGCGCCTATTAAGATTGCCGACGGTATGAACGAATGGCTCGACAAAAACGGGATCAAGAGCGTTTCGGAAATCACAGGCACAGTTAAGCCTTGGTAATTTTGCGGAATAAAAAATAATTTAAAGTCCATAATAACCCTATCGGAGGGATATTATGGACTTTTTGCGTGCATTAATAACGGCGCCCGTTTCAATTGCAGTATTGTTCCTGCTGTCAAAGTTTATTGGCAACAAGCAGATGTCAAGCCTTAATCTTTTTGACTACATCAACGGAATCACAATCGGTTCAATCGCAGCGGAGATGGCAACAGCCGAAATGTCAGACTTTTGGGCGTGTCTTGCGGCACTCATTGTTTATGTAATAATTGTTATGCTTTGTTCGTGGCTTTCGCAAAAATCAACAATGTTACGAAGATTTTTAACAGGCAAGTCTATTGTGATTTTCGACAGAGGAAAGTTGTACAAAAAGAATTTTTCGGTTGCAAAAATTGATATAAACGAATTTCTTACACGAATGCGTGAAAAGGGATATTTCAGTCTTGATGATGTCGAAACGGTTTTTCTTGAACAGAACGGCGATTTGTCGGTTCTGCCAAAGGACAAAAAGCGCCCTGCAACTCCGGATGATTTAAAAATCATTGTTCACCAAACCCGACCCGAGTCCGTGGTTATTACGGACGGAAAAATTCTCGAGAAAAATCTTGCCGAATCGGGCTATAATCTTGAATGGCTCAAAAAACAGCTTGACAACAACCGCAAACGGCTCAAAGATGTTTTTCTCGGTGTGTGTGATGATACGGGAAACCTCAAGATTTACCAAGACGGAAAGTCTGAAAGCAAGAATGATATTTTTGATTGATGAAGCGTAAAAGAATAAAATTTGCACCTTTACAGGCTCGTAAAGGTGCTTTTTTAATGTGTAAAAATAAAATAATACAAAAATAAGTTTTACCATTGCAATAATCAAAATTAATGTTATACTAAAATTGCAAGTGCGTGTCGGCAAGATTTTGCAGAACGCTTTGAAAAAATCGGAAAATTTTAATAAAGAAGGAAGTGCTTTAATGATTAAAAAGTTTACATCGGGCAACCCGATTGATACGCAGGCTGTTGTTGAAAAATTTAACGCTCTGCCTATTGCGGAATTTCCGCTCGGCGGCAAGTTTGAGAACGGAAATTTTGTCTTTGAATTTGATATGGCAGACAGCGACATCGTCTACGGTCTCGGCGAAGCTCCGAGAGGAATCAACAAGCGTGGTTGGGTGTATAACAGCTTTTGCAGTGATGACCCGTTCCACACCGAAACAAAGTCATCCCTCTATGCCGCTCACAATTTCCTTATGCTCAGCGGTTCAAAAACTTTTGGTATTTTTATCGACTTCCCGTCAAAAATCCGTTGGGACATCGGCTACACAACCGCAAACAAAACCGTTATCACAATTGACGGCACGAATTTTGATATATATTACATCGACGGCACAAAGCCTCTTGAAATCGTAAAAGAGTTCAGAAAATCAATCGGCACAAGCTATGTTCCGCCGTTTTGGGCATTCGGCTATCAGCAGAGCCGTTGGAGCTATCACAATGCCGAAGCTGTTGACGCTGTTGTTGACGGTTACAACAAGGCAGGAATTCCGCTTGACTGCGTATATCTCGACATCGACTATATGGAGCGTTACAAGGACTTTACTGTTGATGATGAAAAATTTCCGAATTTCAAGGACTATGTTTCAAAGAAAAGGGAAGAAGGAATCCACCTCATTCCGATTATTGACGCAGGCGTTAAAAAAGAGAACGGCTACGATATCTATGAAGAGGGCAGAAAGAACGGATACTTCTGTAAAAACGAGGACGGCACGGATTTTGAGGGCGGTGTATGGCCCGGTATCGTTGGCTTTCCCGATTTTCTCCGACCGGATGTAAGAAAGTGGTTCGGCTCAAAATATAAAATTCTCACAGATATGGGAATTGACGGCTTCTGGAACGATATGAACGAGCCTGCAATTTTCTATTCGGTAAAAGGACTTAACAAAGCACTTGACAAGGCGGCTTCTCTCAAAGGGCAGAACCTTGACCTTTCAAAATTCTTTGAGCTCAAGGATACATTCGCAGGTCTTTCAAACAGTCCCGAGGATTATTCAAGCATTTACCATACAGTTGACGGCAAACAGGTTTGCCATGATCAGGTTCACAACATTTACGGTGCTAATATGACAAAGGCCGCCGGCGAATATTTTGCGGAGGAGTTCGGTAAAGAAAAAATTCTTATGTTCTCCCGTGCGTCATATGTAGGCGCTCACCGTTCAAGCGGTATCTGGTTCGGCGATAACCACTCTTGGTGGTCGCACATTCTTCTTGACCTCAAAATGCTCCCGTCGGCAAATATGTGCGGCTTTCTTTACTGCGGTGCAGATCTCGGAGGCTTTAACGAAAACGCAACCCGTGACCTTGTTCTTCGCTTCCTTGCACTCGGTGTGTTTACTCCGCTTATGCGTAACCATGCCGCTCTCGGCACAAGAAATCAGGAGTGCTACAGCTTTGAAAATAGCGATGATTTCAAGGATATTGTTGAGGTTCGTTACAGACTTATTCCGTACCTTTACAGAACATTCAAAAAGGCAAGCGAAGAAAATGATATGATTTTCAGACCGCTCTCGTTTGATTATCCCGATGATAAAATTGCCCGTGAATGTGAAACACAGCTTATGCTCGGTGACGAGTGCATGATTTGCCCTGTATATGAGCAGAATGTAGGCGGAAGATATGTTTATCTCCCCGAGAACATGACTTTTGTAAAACTCAGCGGTACAAGCATTACGACAGAAAAAATGAGCAAGGGTACTCATTATATTGAGGTTGCTCTCAATGAAGTTCCGCTCTTTATCAAAGACGGCAGGCAGATTGAACTCTGCAAGCCCGCAATGAGAACTTCACAGCTCGACACAACCGATACAATTATGATTCCTTAATATACCGTAATGATAAAAACACGGCAGTTGATAAAAAAACTGCCGTGTTTTTGTATGTATTTAATTCAGTTTTAATCGTCAGAGCTTTTTCTTTCGCTTTTGAAAAGCTTGCAGATTTCATAATAAATCGGAATTGTTAAAAATGCAATCCAACCAAATGACCAACCGCCGCAGATGTCGAGAAATCCGAAAAACATATACACAATAACGACAAGCAGGGGATAAGCAAAATGACTCGGCTTGCGTTTGTAGATTGCGTCAACAAGTGTGTAATAGAGAGGAATTGTCAGAAAGCATACCCAGCTGAGTACCCAACCGAGCAATACTCCGCTGAATCCCCAAGCGAGGAATCCGATAACGGCAATCAACCAAAACGGAAAGTGCTTCCAAAAGCGGTGCGACTTTGAATGTTTATGCTCTTCAATGCTTTCATCATACATAACATTTCCGTTTTCGTCTGTATAGACTTTTGTTTTGCCGTTTTCTTCAACATGAATTCCGTTCCAGCCGACATCAACCTTTGTACCGTCTTTATCTTTAACATGGATTCCGTCCCTGAAATTAAGGTGAACAGAATCACCGTCCTTTGAGTCAACATGGATTCCGTGTTTGAACGAAACCTTGTCTGATTTTTTGTATGTTGTGTCGCTGTCGGGATTATTTTCGGCATTATTTTCGGGTTCTTCCGACTGTGTTTCGCTTTCGGTTTCTTTTTCGCCTTTAAGCAATTCATCAAGCGAAACACCGTAGATATCAGCAAGAAGAATAAGATTATCCGTGTCGGGCGATGCCTCTGCACGCTCCCATTTTGACACAGCCTGACGGCTTACACCTATTCTTGCGGCAAGCTCCTCCTGGCTTAGATTCATCTTTTTTCTGTACTGCAAAAGTCTGTTGGCAGTTTCAATGTTCATAAAATTTCCTCCTCAAATATTGCTTTAGGGTTTTACCTTGTGAGAAAATTATATCGGTTGCCTGCCCCAAAAAACAATACATTTCGGGTTCCATTGTCGCAACTCTCGGTTGCAACCCGTAGTTGCGACAATAAAAATCAATAAAAGCGCAAAATATTTCAATATCAGAGGTCAAGACCTGTTGTAGTCTTTAAAAATTCACCAAGCTTGTCGCAGATGATTTTTACACCGCCCTTGCTGTCACTTTCAACATTGAGAGGCATAATCGGATCGTGTACCGAAAGTCTGAGCAAGAACCAGCCGTCACCGTTATCCCTGTCAAACGAAACTCTGATGCCCTCACGGTTATCATCGGCAACACACCAGCCGTCCTGCTCCTCGGCATACTTTGTAAGGTCGGCAATAATTTTTTCACCGCAGGCTCTGAAATCTTTTTCAAGAATTTTGTATCTGATTTCTGTGCTTTCAAGCGGTTCTTTGAGTGAGGCGGTAAGCTCGTCAAGCTCCTTGCCCTCTTTTCTCATCTGAGCGGCCTTGATAATAATTTTTGTGCAGAGATATGCACCGTCATCAAGAAAGTAGTTTTCACGCATTGCGGCATGTCCCGATGTTTCGATTGCAAGAGGACAGTTGATGCCCTGAGCGTTGAGCTCAAGAGCCTTGTCGATAACATTCTTATAGCCTCTGCGATAGCGGTAATGCTTTCCGCCGAGGTCATTTTCAATAAACTGTTTAAGACCGCTTGATGTGATTGAGTCTGTAACAATCATACCGCCGTCATTGCCCTCAAGAGCAATTGCCGCCGCAACGGCTACAAGTCTGTTTCGGTTGATTTCGTTGCCCTTGCTGTCAACAGCACCGCCACGGTCAACATCCGTATCAAAGATTACGCCGAGGTCTGCGCCAGATTCCCTGACAGCCTCACAGATTGAATCCATTGCCTCTTTAGCCTCGGGATTCGGCACATGGTTCGGGAACATTCCGTCAGGTTCAAGGTAACGACTGCCTGTTGTGTCTGCTCCGAGAACAGAAAGCACCTTGTCGGCATAAAATCCGCCTGCACCGTTGCCTGCGTCAACAACAATCTTAAAGCCCTTGAGCGGATGCTCGTAATCTTCTGCATTAACTTCCTTTTTAATCTTCTCGCAAAGTCCCTTTGCGTAGTCGCTCATATAGTCAACATCCGTAATATTTCCGCCGTTGCTTTCTTCGGGATGTTCACCGTTTTGTGCGTAGAGAAGAATTTCCTCAATGTCACTGCCCTCAAGACCGCCCTCACGGGTGAAAAATTTAAGACCGTTTCTGTTGAACGGGTGGTGGCTTGCTGTAATCTGAAGAGCACCGTCACATCCGAGGTCAACGGTTGTCATAAACATTGACGGAGTTGACGCAAGCTGACAGCAGAGAACTTCTGCACCGCAACGCTTAAAACGCTCGGTTGTGATTTTCATTATATGCGGTCCCGAAATACGGCTGTCACGACCGACAGAAATTTTGAGCTCGCTCGGCTTTTTTGAAACTTTTTTAGAAAGCCAAAGCACAAAGCCGTCTGCCATATCGGCAACAACATCGTCGGTAAGGTTTACACTTTGTCCCTCAACACCCTCGCTTGCAACTCCTCGTATGTCTGTTCCGCTTTTGAACTGTTTGTAAAAATCGTTAAGCATTTCATGATTCCTTTCTTATTTGTATGATTGCTTTTATTGAAAATTTAATTCGGAGCAATCCTGCATCCTTTTTGATATCAGCCTTCATAACATAGATTATAACTTAAAATGAGCAAAATCTCAATATGCCTATTAAATTAAGTTTGTAAAAAACAGCAGTTATATAATGCTGGAAAAGAAACAAGTTGTTGAATTTACACAATCAAATGTTATGCTTGTGTTAAAACTATATTTCTATATAAGCAAATACAAAGCATATTGTACAAAAAACGCAACAATTTATTGTGCATAACTGACACATAAAAGTATTTGTGAACAAAAATTAATCGCTAAAATTGTTGACTTTTCCGAATGTTTGACTATAATAATAATTGTCAAGTAAATAGTCCGCTTGACTATCGGCTGATTTCCAATTAGCCTTACTCGAGTAAAATTGAATTATCACATAGTCGATAAATTGATCATGATTTTGCCAAATGGTAAATGGCGCACGAAAACAAAACTTTATATTTTTAAAGAATTGAATGGAGGAAATTTTATGACACCAATTCTTAGCTTACACAATGTTGATGTAACCGAATTCCTCGCCGTGCTCGATACCTGCGAGGGCAATGTATATCTCGTTACAAGCGAAGGCGACAGACTCAATCTTCGCAGCAAGCTTTGCCAGCTTGTCGGTCTTACAAGACTTATCGAAGGCGGCAAGATTGCAGAAGCAAGTATTATTTGCGAAAACAAAAATGACGAGTGCAAGCTTTTCAGACTTAATATGTTCGGCGACATAGGTAATGCCAAAATAGGTTAATTCTGAAAACACTGACTTAAATATCTACGGTTTTCACGTTAATTTCAAAACTTCTAAACCCAAAAACAGCTGCGAGCAATCGCAGCTGTTTTTGGCTTTTACCTTTTAAATGTAAAATATCAATAAAGTGTTGATTTTGCCGATGTTTTGGGTTATACTAAACTTAATTTATTTTATGAGGCGTTAAACGCATTCGGAAAGGAATACGCTATGGCAGATACAAAAAACGAGCTTATGAACGAAGAAGATCAGGGTATGCTCATCACTCTTGAGGATGAAAACGGTCAGGAAGTTGAATTTGAATTTCTTGATGTAATCGAGTTTGAGGGTACAGAGTACATTGTTCTCATCGAAAATGACGAAGATGCAGACGAGGTTGTTATTCTTCAGATTAATCAGATTGACGAAGAAACAGAGGAGTATGTCAGCATTGACGATGAAGATACTCTTAACAAGGTATTTGAGCTTTTCAAAAAGAAATATGAGGGCGACATTAACTTTGAATAATTCGTTTCAAATTGAGCTTCCGAGAGGAGGCTCTTTTCTTTTGTGTGAATATAACATTCTCTGCGGGAAAAAATACCGTTGAGGTGTTGTGTATGACAGAAAAAACCGGACTCGAAAAAACCGTTGTGTTTAATTTGAAATCGGCAAATGAATCTGATGTCAATAATATCGTCAATGAAAAAGGTCATGAGAGCCGTTCGTTTTATTACAAACTCGGCTTACTCTATTTTCTCAATATTGTTGACTGGATTTGTACAGAGGCGCTCATCGGCAGCGGACATTTTGTTGAGGCAAATCCCGTTATGCAGCCTGTGCTTGAAAACTTTTGGCTGACATTGTTAATCAAGGGAATTTTGCCGCTTGTGCTTATTCTGGGTTGTGCATTGATTTACAAGCTTGCCGGAATCGGCAGGAGCAAAACGGCTGAAATGCTTTTAACGGTCGGAATTGTGTCTTATGCCCTTGTAAACCTATGGCATATTTTCAATTTTGTATTGCTCTTTTGTCGATTTTAATGTACAATAGTGGGTAGCGAATTTGAAAGGGAGTGTATGTTTTGCCGGCATTATCAGTAAGAAATCTTACAATGACTTTTATCGAAAGAAACCTTTTTACCGATGTTTCGTTTGATGTTGAAGAAAGAGATAAGGTGGGCTTTATCGGAGCTAACGGAGTCGGTAAAACAACTCTCTTTAAGATACTCAACGGTGAAATCAGCCCTGTTTCGGGAACTGTTACCTTTTCAAAAAATGTCCGTCCGGGATATATGGAACAGCATGCCTGCAACAATCCGAGGGCAGATGTGTATCACGAGCTGCTTTCCGTGTTCGATTCTCTTTCGGATATGGAAACCGAAATTTCCACACTTGCACATCAGATTGACAACAAGTCGGGAAATCTTGACGAGCTTGTTGAAAGGCAGACCATGCTTATTGAACAGTTTGAAAGAGCAGGCGGTCTGACCTATAAAAGCAGAACCCGTTCCGCACTTTTAGGACTCGGATTTTCCGAAAATGACTTTACAATGCCTGTCGGCAATTTAAGCGGCGGTCAGCGTTCAAAGCTCTGCCTTGCAAAGCTGTTGCTGTCGCAGAGCAATATGCTCCTCCTTGACGAGCCGACAAACCACCTTGACATTGACGCAATCGCATGGCTTGAAGGCTTTTTGAGAGATTTCAAGGGCGCAATGATTATCATCAGCCATGACCGTTATTTTCTTGATAATGTAACCAACAAGACGATTGAACTTGAACACAACCGTGCTATGGTTTATAAGGGCTCATATTCGGAATTTGTCAAGAAAAAGGAATCGGTGAACGAGTCGCTTAAAAATAAATATGAACACGATTTAAAGGAAATAAAGCGTATTGAGGACATTGTTGAACAGCAAAAACGCTGGGGACAGGCTCACAACTTTATCACAGCCGCAAGTAAGCAGAAAGAGGCTGACAGAATCAAAGACGGGCTTGTTGCCCCCGAAAGCGAGCTTGAAACAATGCGTATGCATTTTGAGCCGAGATGTGAAAGCGGCAACGATGTTTTAATCTGTAAAAACCTTGCCAAGTCGTTTGACAACAAACAGCTTTTCAAAAATGTTGATATACATATCAGAAAAGGCGAGAGAGTGTTCATCATCGGCGGCAACGGTTGCGGTAAAACAACGCTGTTCAGAATTTTAACGGGCAAAACTCCTATGAACAGCGGTGAATATGACTACGGTGCAAATGTTGAAATCGGTTATTTTGATCAGATGCAGCAGAATCTTGACCTGTCAAAAACCGCACTTGATGAGGTGTGGGACACCTTCCCGAATATGACGCAGACCGAAGTCAGAAGTGCTCTTGCGTCATTCCTGTTCAAAGGTGACGAAGTGTTTAAACCGCTTTCAAAAATGAGCGGCGGCGAGAGGGCGAGAGTTTCTCTCTTGAAACTAATGCTAAAGGGCAGTAACTTTTTGCTCCTCGATGAGCCGACAAACCACCTTGACGCATCATCACGGGAAGAACTTGAAAAAACTTTGCTTGACTACAGCGGCACAATGCTGATTGTCAGCCATGACCGTTATTTTATAAATAAAATTGCCGACAGAATTTTACTCCTTACAAATAACGGAGTAAAGGAATATCTCGGTAATTACGATTATTATCTTGAACGCACAACAGCCGAAAAATCGGGTGCTGTTCCGACTGAGAATAAGAAAGATAAAAAAGAAAAAACGCAGAATGATTACTTTTTGCAAAAGCAAAAGCAGAGTGAAGAACGCAAAAGACAGACTAAGCTCAAAAAGGCAGAGGCTGAAATTGAGCGACTTGACGAAGAAATCGCCAAAACACAGGAGCTTCTCTCAAGTGAGGAGGTTGCAGCTGATTACGAAAAACTTATGGAGCTTTCAAAACTGCTCGAGGATTTGCAAAAACAGCAGGAGGGGCAGTACGAAATCTGGGAAGAACTCGAAAGTATGGCAGAATGATCGCCTTACAGTCGGGAGGAGCGACAAATTTCCCTTGCTTAAAGTAAAAAATTGTTGTATAATAACCGCATAATATAAGCTAAAGACTGTTGCACAGCAGTTTTTGCAGTTGATTTTCAGATGAAAGATTATGCGAATTAAAAATGAAAAACGGCAGGCAAAATACCCTGCCGCATACATCTGCCCGTGGCGCAATTGGATAACGCAACGGATTCCGATTCCGGAGAATGGGGGTTCAAATCCCTTCGGGCGGGCCAAAACTAAAAGCACCCTTTATGGGTGCTTTTAGTTTTGACCTGACAAGAATCCGAAGGGATTTGAAGCCGACCGTAAAGAAAATGCCCCTGTGGGGCATTTTTAGGGAGGAGCGTTTATGGAGGCATAGCTGTGCACAGGACGCAAC
>NZ_DBLZMS010000013.1:0-35529 GCF_057037865.1 Ruminococcoides sp. | reverse complement strand
GCATTCAGCTTGGCAGTACTAATAGGTCGAGGGCTTGACCACAAGATTTCTTTGGTCAGCTGTGTAGTATATACTTTAACCCGATTGGTCATTCCAATATGAATTTAACTAATATCTCCTTAATCCTCTTCCTTTATTCAGTTTTCAGGGTGTTTACCCTTTTATATACACCGAGTAATCGGTGGTTCATTTGAACTTTCAGCACCACATAATGTGGTGCTTTTTTGTTTATATTTTACAAAAAAGTAAAGGGATATTTTATAGCCGAAGATTGAAATAGTATTGATTATAATTACTGTATATGGTACAATGATAACAGTTCTAAAAACTATGATGTAAATTTGGATGGTACAGCACATTGATACAGAAGATGATATAGGGGGATAAACAATGAAAAAATTATTATCAATCATACTCGTTGGAATTTTGGCGGTTTCATCTTTCATTTTAACAACATTTGCTGCTGAAAATGAAAAGTCCGAAACTGAAATAGAGCGTGAGAAACTTGGCTGGCTTCTTGACGCATTTAAAATTCTCAACACAAACATTGGTGAGGCGAGAATCTATAACTGTGTTGCAGGTGATACATATAATGATGCATACAATCTTTATAATCAGGACGAACTTGCAACAGCCGAGGAATATAAAAATATGAAGGACAAGCTGTATAGTGCCGCTTATAACCTTCATGTTGATGTTGCATATGCTAAAACTGCTTACGATAATGCCTGTAAGGAACAGAATTACAACAACTGGTATTCTGATGAGCAATGGAACGAATTTCAGTATAAGCTTGCTGATTTAAAAACCGACTTAGAGCCGTATATTGCAGGCACTAATGATTACGATGTTTGGGCTATTACAAATGCCTACAATGAACTTCTTGCTGTGTACAACAAGATGACGAATGCCTATACTTTAAAAGGTGATGTGAACAAAGACGGTGTTGTTAATGTTGTCGATGCTACCCTTATTCAGAAATATATCGCCCATGAGGTTGAATTTACAGGTGCGCAGAAGATGTTAACAAATGTAGCAAAGTATGAAAGCGATATATCGGTCATTGCCGCTACTGATTTACAAAAATTTATTGTTGGTCTTAATGGTGACTTTGGAAACAATCATATTTTCCTTGACGAGCAGGATGGTATACAGTATTTTGATGATACAATGCGTTGGTATGCTTACGGTAACTATAATATTTCTCCAAGGTACCCGTACATTACCTATGGCCCGTATGTTAAAAATGAGCATACAGACTTTTTCGTAGTCGGTTATTACGATATGATGTGTAAAGAACACGGCTATACAAAATAATTTCTTCAGATTAAAATTGAAAATATAAAATCGGCGGAAGTAATGCACAAACACATTACTTCCGCTGTTTTTGTTTTATCGGAATATTTAATTTACTTCCGAAAATCAATTAAGATGATTTTGTCATTTTTCTTGCCTTTAGTTTATTATTTGCTTTAGTAAATACTTTGCCTTGTTCAATGAACAATTGTTGCTGTTCATTTGTCATTGAGCGGAATACACGAAGTAACTCTACTTCCGCAAGACTATTTGTTTTGTTTTCCTGTATGCCCAAAAGATAGTCTGCCGATACATTAAAATATAAGGCTATTCTTTTTAAGGTTTCAAAATCAGGCTCGCTTACACCTTGTACATATCCACCTATTGTTGACGGGGCAATATTAAGGTCATTTGCAAATTGCTTTTGTGTAATGTCAAACTCATCTATAAGCAAGCGTAATTTTTCACTGAATTTCATAGTAATCACCCATAATTATTTTAATGGAAGATACGCAATAATGGTTAAAAATACTAAATACTAGTTGACAAAACTAGAAACACGGATTACAATATATAAAAAAGTGCTTTACATTTAAATCTTAAATAGTACAAGATATATCAACTCTTGTAAATAGGTGACAAAATCTTTGAAATTATAAACAGATACAATAATCCTGTTGATTGTTAGGTATGAACAAATCAGCAAGAACATACTGCAAAATAATTTATACGGAAAGGAAATTACTATGAGCAAATATACGCATGAACAGGAAGTTGAAATTGTTAAAGACGCTATGATGCTTACAGCGGCAATAAAAATCGGTGAGGAAGAGTTGTCTAAACAAAAATGCAAAAAATTTAAAGCTAAACCCACAACTCCGGTGCATAAACAACTTGAAGTTCCCAAAGTGACCATTAAAATGCCTCCTGAGCCAAAAGTAAACTATACTTTTACAGATTTTCTCAGAGGCGAAATTTTGTATATCGTTATATCTCTCTTGGTTTGGCCGTTTATACTCTACGCATTTGTAAAATATTGCGAAAAGAAGCGTGCTATGTTGAATGAACTAATGCAAAGGGATGATTATCAATCAGCGGTTAAAAATGCAAAAGAATCCGCTTTGGCTGAACAGCAGAAAATTAACGAAGAGGTTGCAAAGCAACAAGCCGATATTGATAAGAAATATGAGTCGGACCTTGAACAGTATAATAATGTGATTATACCGTCATACAATCAAGAATACGAATCTTGGAAAATTGCCAAGAAAATTAAAATTGAAATGCTTGATGAAGAGGTTCAGTTTAACAAAGATACGCTTGAAGCTTTGTACGCATCAACTCAGCTTATTTCAAACAGATACAGGAACTTTGTAATTTTGCAATGGTTGTATGATGAGTTAAGCACATCCGATATTACTTATGAACGAGCAGTAGATTTATATAATGAAGAGAGTTTAAAAAATACCGTTATCAATGCCAGCGGCAGAGTTACGGGAGCTATTAACAGTATGCATTCTTCTATGATTTCGGGCTTTGACGCACTTTATGATGCAGTAGATGAGGGAAATGAAGTTCTTGCAAAAACACGAAGAGATCAAAACCTTGCAAATACAGCAGGCATTATTCAGCGTCATAACCTTAATAAAATGATGAAATCACAGAATGCTAAGTTAGATGAACATTTCAATAAATAAAATGTTGTTAATCTTTGATTTGAACTTATATTATACATACGATGAACTATAAATTATAGGAGAATGATTATGAATTTCGATTCAAAAAATGTTATGAGTTTTGCCATAAATGCAATTGACAGCCTTACTCGTACGGTTATGAAAGAAAAGTACGGTGATGACTGCAAAACAATGTTTTGGGAAAATACATATATCAAACATCAGATTGATAACAGAGAAAACGGTAAACAGTTTACTACCGAACAGCACATAAAGGCTATGGTTTACTCAATGCTCAGCAACGGTGGCAGATGGAGTAAATTCATGGAATATTTTGATATTGATACAGGTGAAATAACAGCAGTTGATAAGATTTTCCACGGCTACAATCCTGACTATATTCTTAGCTGTAATCCTGACGATTTGGCTAATAATATTATGGGTTTTGCACTTGGAAATAAATCTGTCGGAGCTCAGATGAGGGCTTTAGTATTTGATAATGTACCGAAATTGCTTAAGTTTGAAAAAGAGTACGGCAGTATTGATAATTACTACAATACATTTGTTGAAAAGGATACTTCCCTCAAAAGCCTTGTTAGTAATCTTGCTGACGGTAAGAGTGAAGATAAGATGACTCAAATGGCAGTTTCGCTTGTTGCCGAATATCTCAGAAATGTAGGCTATGATATAGCAAATCCTAATAGTTACATAAAGAAAGTCCTTGGCTGTAACGGATTAGAGTTTACCGACAGTGAGGAAGTTCAGAATTACGATGTATTTGACATCATTTCGGAAACAGCTAAGCTTATTGGGAAACGTCCTGCTGAAGTTGATTACATTTTATGGTTAGCTTGTTCAGAAAATTTCATTTAGTAACTTTTTCGTGAAATTAAAGCAGAGTATATTTAACTTAATTCCCGTTTTTCGTTAATTCCGATTTATGGGATTGTAGGTCAATATACTCTGCTTTTTGTATTTTATAATCGGTTTCTTTTTTTGGTGTCGGCGTTAATTTTATTCGGATTATCTTGTAAAGTCGGCGACACAACGGTTATATATGGGTAGAGTTCTTCGTATGAATCAGCCTCGGCGGGATTTTTTACTGCGGTGGGGATAAGACCTGTACAATCCTGATTTGAACAGGTGTTAAGCTCTAAATCACTTGGTGTTAAAATCTTTTTGTAATCGGGTACTTTGCGTTTCATCTGCACACTTCCTTTGTTATAGTGTGCATAACTACAGATAAAATATACACTATTTATGCTAAAAACTGCACCCGTAAAATCAGGTGCAGTTGAATTCTTTTGTTATTTTACAATAAGTTTCTTGATTTTGAACACATCGCCGTCCATAACCTTATATGTACTGCGGAGTTCGCCGTCAATCTCGGGTGAAATGCTCTGGTGAATGTACAGGCTGTCGATACCGAAATCAGCCGCACCGCCGATATCGCTGATATAGTCGTTGCCAATCATAATTGACTCGCTCTTTTCAAGTCTGTAACGGTCAAAAAGTGTTTTGAAATATTTTTCGTCAGGCTTAGAACATTCTTCGTCAGAGCTGATGCAAATGCCGTCAAAATATTTTGTCAGATCAAACATATTCAGCTCATTTTCTGTGAATGAACGCTGTGCGTTTGAGAGAAGATAAATCTTTTTGTCTTTTGCCTTGAGAGTGTCGAGAAGATCAAGTACACCGTCATAAAGCTTGATGTACTTTGTTGAGTAGCAACGGAATGCCTCGGCAATAAAAAGCACCTCGGCTTTTGTAACCTTAACGCCTTTCTGTGTAAATAGCTTACGGAAAACCTTTTCAATTTTGATGTCAACAACTTTTGTGTCGGGAGACTTCTTGAGAACAGCCTTTTTTTCAGCCTGAACAAGTCTGTCGTACTCTTCGTTAAGCTCGTCATATGTGTAGTGTGCACCCTTGTAGGCATAGAGAATGGCAATTTTCTTCCACAAATCATCGTTCCATTCATCTGTATTAATGTCGATAAGAGTGCCGTATAAGTCAAAAATGTAATTATTGTACATTTTTTGTCCTCCGAAACAAATTTCTAACTTTTATGTGTCTATTGTACCAGTTTTTTATCCTGATTGCAATAGCAGAATTTTTGTGTTATACTGGAGAAAACAGTATTTAATCGCGTTTTTGCATTTTTTAAAATTACGGGGTGAATTTATGACTAAAAAAGAAATTGCCGTGAACGCTGTTCATGCCTTGAAAAAAGAATATCCCGACGCAATATGTTCGCTTGTCTACACAGATCCGTTGCAGCTGCTCATTGCAACAAGGCTTGCCGCTCAATGCACGGACGCAAGGGTTAATATGGTCACTCCTTCGTTGTTTGACAGGTTCAAAACGGCTCAAGATTTTGCCGACTCAACTCCCGAAGAAGTTGCTGAGTATATAAAAAGCTGCGGACTTTATAAGACCAAATCAAAAGATATTGTCGAAATGGCAAGAATGCTTTGTGACGATTTTGGCGGTGTCGTTCCCGATAATATTGACGATTTGACAAAACTCCCCGGAATCGGCAGAAAAACCGCAAATCTTGTGTGCGGTGACATTTTCGGTCAGCCTGCGGTTGTGGTTGATACACATTGCATACGCATTACAAAAAGGCTCGGACTTCACGATTTAAAGGATCAGAAAAAGATTGAATTTGCATTGCGTGAGCTTTTGCCGCCCGATGAAAGCAACGATTTTTGTCACCGACTTGTTCTGCACGGCAGAGCAGTCTGCACCGCAAGAAAGGCAAAATGTGAAGAATGCTGTATGAACGGATTTTGCCCGAAGAAAATCTGACAGAGGGATTTGTATGGATAAGATGAAAGATATAAAGCTGATTGCGCTTGACCTTGACGGCACAACTCTTGCCGACAGCGACACCTTGAGCAAACGAACGCAAACTGCCATTGAATCTGCGATCAAAAGCGGAATAACCGTTGTTGCGGCAAGCGGCAGACCGTTCGTTATGATGCCCGACAGCGTGATGAACATTGTCGGTCTGGACTATGCGATTACCTCGAACGGTGCTGTAATAAGCAAGTGCGGTAAAACGGTTCACCGTTCGCTGATTTTACCCGATGATGTGTTGAAAATTCTCGGTGCTGTGCGTAATGACGATGTTATTCTTGAGGGATTTATTGACGGATTTACATATGCCGATGTCAGATATGTGCATAGACCGCTTGACTACGGCTGTGAGCCTGAATATTTTGAATACACCCGTTCATGCCACGGCAAGATTGTCGATATGAGAAGCTTTTTGAGCAAGCATAGAAATGAGCTTGACCTCATCAGCATTATAAGTACGGACGAAAAGCTTCGCAACAGGCTGTGGAGCAGTATCGAAAAGGCTTGCAACAGCGTTGAAATTACGACTTCAACCGACCATTTTGTCGAGATTATGTCGGCAGAGGCATCAAAGGCGAAGGCACTCCTGCGTTTGTGTGACTTTTTGAATATCGGCATGGAAAATGTCGGCGCCTGCGGAAATGCAGATAACGACGCCGACATGATTGCCGAGTCGGGACTTGGTGCGGCTGTTGAAAATGCAAGTCAAAAATGCCTTGCCCGTGCCGATATCGTAATCCCGTCAAATAATAACGATGGTGTTGCACAATTGATTGAGAAAATTCTTAAAAATTGATTGTAATAATGCGGCGGTAATTTCATATTTCATATAAACAAAAAACAGTCGGGAAGACATTGTTTTGCATTTTGCAAACTGTCTTCCCGACTTTCATTTTCCATTTTCAACTTTTCGTTTTCAATTTTTTAAGCATTTCCTCATGGTCGGCTTTAAGTGCTTTGATAAGCGTCAGACTGTCCCAGTCTTTGCTTGTGGGAGTGATAACCGCCTTGAGCGGAACTCGTCCGACACCGCATTTGTTCAGTGCCTTGATGAGCGAATCAATTGTTTTATTCGTGAAATTGTGCATGACAATCATTTCTTCGTCAAAGCCGTCACCGTCAAACTTTTCTGCCGCAGGCTCAATGCCCTTGATGCCTGCAAGGAAACCGATAGGCTGATTGAAATCTTCTTTTTCAACCTTTTTAACCTGAATTTTCAACGGCATAAGTGCAAACTTTGCCTTGCGAAATCCTTCGTCCGAAAAGTTGTAAAACATAGCAAGTTCTTTCATATCTTCACCGTTAATCCGTATCAAGCTTGAGAACCGCCATAAATGCCTCCTGCGGAACTTCAACAGAACCGAGCTGGCGCATACGCTTTTTACCTTCTTTTTGCTTTTCAAGGAGTTTTTTCTTACGGGAAATATCACCGCCGTAGCACTTGGCAAGTACATCCTTACGCATAGCCTTTACGGTTTCTCTGGCAATAATTTTACCGCCGATGCAAGCCTGAATCGGAATTTCAAAGAGCTGTCTCGGAATCTTTTCCTTTAACTTCTCAGCCATCTTCCTTGCCCTTGAATATGCCTTGTCGGCGTGAATGATGAACGAAAGTGCATCGACAACCTCGCCGTTGAGCATAATATCAAGCTTAACAAGGTTGCTCTGAACATATTCTTTAAGCTCATAGTCGAATGATGCATAACCTCTTGTGCGTGATTTGAGCGTGTCAAAAAAGTCGTAGATTATCTCGGCAAGCGGAAGTACATAGTGTAAATCAACACGGTCGGCATCAATATACTGCATATCGACAAAAGTTCCTCGTCTGTCCTGACAAAGCTCCATAATATTGCCGACATATTCCTTAGGTGCATAGATGTGAGCATCTGTTACAGGCTCTTCCGCCATTTGAATAAGTGACGGATCGGGGTAGTTTGTCGGGTTGTCAATCATCTCAACCGTGCCGTCTGTGCGTGTGATTCTGTAAATTACACTCGGTGCGGTTGTGATGAGGTCAAGCTGATATTCTCTTTCAAGTCGCTCCTGAATGATTTCCATGTGGAGCAGTCCCAAAAATCCGCAACGGAAACCGAATCCGAGGGCAACCGATGTTTCGGGATCAAACGAAAGAGCCGCATCGTTAAGCTGAAGCTTTTCAAGTGCATCTTTAAGATCACCGTATCTTGCGCCGTCAACAGGGTAGATACCGCAGAAAACCATAGGCTGTGCCTCACGGTAGCCGGGGAGCGGTTCTTCTGCGGGATTTGATGTGAGTGTAACCGTGTCGCCAACCTTTGCGTCTGCAAGAGTCTTGATTGAACCCGTGATGTAGCCAACCTCGCCTGCATAAAGACCGTCTGTCTTTTCGGGAGCGGTTGCGTGCATAAGTCCGCACTCAACAACATTGAACACACTGCCCGTTGCCATAAGCTTGAATTCATCGCCCGGGTGAATCTGTCCCTCTTTGAGCCTTACATATATAATTACGCCCTTGTAGCTGTCGTAGTAGCTGTCAAAAATCAATGCACGCAGAGGAGCGTTGATGTCGCCTGTCGGAGCAGGAATATCGTGAACAACCTTTTCAAGAACTGCGTGAATGTTGATTCCTGCCTTTGCGGAAATTTTCGGAGCATCCTCGGCAGGAATACCGATTACATCTTCGATTTCCTGAATAACCCTGTCGGGGTCGGCACTCGGCAAATCAATTTTGTTGACAACGGGAACAATTTCAAGTCCGCTGTCAACGGCAAGATATGTGTTTGCAAGAGTCTGCGCCTCAATGCCCTGTGATGCATCAACAACAAGAATAGCTCCCTCACAAGCTGCCAGTGAACGGGAAACCTCGTAGTTAAAGTCAACATGACCGGGGGTGTCGATGAGGTTAAAAAGATATTCTTCCCCGTCATCGGCTTTGTAGATAACGCTTACCGCCCTCGCCTTGATTGTAATGCCACGCTCACGCTCAAGATCCATGTCATCAAGCAACTGCGCCTCCATGTCCCTTTCGGAAACGGAGTTGGTCTGCTCAAGAATTCTGTCCGCAAGCGTACTCTTGCCGTGGTCAATGTGAGCAATAATGCTGAAATTTCTTATTTTATCCTGTGGAAAAGACAATGCTAATCACCTTTTTCTTTAATGCCTGAATTTTAATGAGTTATGTTCTGTAAATTATTATACCAATTCTGCCGAATAAAGCAACCGTATTTGATTAAATCGGTGGGAGAAATTGTGACTCAAATCAGTAGCGCCGTTCCCTATTCGTGCAGACAGTTTGAAAAATCCGCAACATATTTTGCCCGAGCGTAGCATTGTTACCGTTTGTACAAACAGTAGCGGCGTTCAGTGAACGCCAATCGAAACGATTGTAAAATCGGTTCGATTAAATACAAACCATTTGTTTATCGTATGTTATTGATTAAAACGCTTATTGCAGATGTATATTTGTTCGTTTTGGTTTTGCAACCAAAGCGAATGGCGGTCACTGACCGCCGCTACGGTTAAGCAATATTGATTTATTTATCATCATAACTCCCTAAATTATAACATATGGCAATCTCTTTCACAAGCAAAAAAATCGTTGCAGTATGCGGTTTTCGGTGCTATACTGGGCATATATGAAATTGACTTGTAAAAGGAGAAATTGGTATGACAAAAGGTGAAATTGCTAAGAATAATTTTATGCAGGGCTACAACTGCGCTCAGGCTGTATTGCTTGCATTTTGTGACGATTTGGGCTTTGATGAACAGACTGCTCTTATGCTTGCGTCGCCGTTTGGCGGTGGAATAGGCAGAATGCGTGAGGTCTGCGGTACTGTTACGGGAATGTATATGGCTTTAGGTCTTGCAAGGGGTTACAGTGACAGCAAGGATAATGCCGACAAAAAGCGTGTTTACACCGAGGTTCAGCAGCTTGCCGAAAAGTTCAAAGAGGACAACGGTTCAATCATCTGCCGTGACCTTCTCGGTATGAGAGCAAAGGCAAAGGATACCCCGACTCCGTCTGAGAGAACAGAAAAATATTATGCCGCCCGTCCGTGTCCTGAATTGTGCAGATATGCAGCGGATTTGCTTGATGAATACTTAAAGAATAAAAAAGGCTGAGGGGCGTTGCTTTGATTTGAAACTTATGCCTGCAAACAGTTGAATTTGGGAATAAATTGTGATAAAATGTTTAAAATAGGGCATTAGTCTAATGCGGTTAATTTTGAAAATTACCTTGAAAGGGGAATTGTGATATGTGCGGCATAGCCGGCTTTATGGGACAGGTTGAAAACAGAGCCGATGTCATCAGAAATATGACAGAGGTTATTACTCACCGTGGTCCCGACTCGGACGGATTTTTTACGGACGACAATATTTCCATGGGATTTCGCAGACTTTCCATTATTGACCTCGGTGCAGGTCATCAGCCTATATACAATGAGGATAAAAGCCTTGTTCTCACATTCAACGGTGAAATTTATAACTACAAGGATTTGAGAAAAGAACTTATCGCAAAAGGTCATAAGTTCTATACAGATACAGACAGTGAAGTGCTTGTTCACGGCTTTGAAGAGTGGAAAGAAGATATGCTCCCAAAACTCCGTGGTATGTTCGGCTTTGCTATTTACAACACAAAGGATAATTCACTTTTTATTGCCCGTGACTTTTTCGGCATTAAGCCGATGCACTACACTCAGATAGGCAATGACTTTGTCTATGCAAGTGAAATCAAGAGTATTCTTGAATATCCTAAGTTTGAAAAGAAATTCAACAGAAAGGCACTTGATTCGTACCTTTCATTCCAGTATGCAGTTCCGCCCGAAACTTTCTTTGAGGGTGTTTACTGCCTTATGCCCGGTCACTACCTCTGGTACAAAGACGGCGAGGTTGAAACTACCCGTTACTTTGAGGCTCGTTTCAATCCCGACGAAGAAATGACGGAGGAAGAGGCTGTTGACAGAATTGAAAAGGTTTTTGAAAATTCCGTAAACGCTCACAAAATTGCCGATGTTGAGGTTGGTTGTTTTCTTTCAAGCGGTGTTGACTCAAGCTATGTTTCAACATATTTTGCCGATCAGAAAACATTTACAGTCGGCTTTGACTTTGGTGAAAAATATAACGAAATCAGCTGGGCAAAAAATCTCAGCGAAAAAATCGGTGTTGAACATCACACTCACCTTATCTCAAGCGAAGAATTCTGGGACGCTGTTCCGACTGTTCAGTACCATATGGACCAGCCGCTTGCAGATCCGTCATGTATCGCACTTTACTTTGTATCCCGTCTTGCAAGCCATTATGTAAAGGTTGTCCTTTCGGGTGAGGGTGCAGACGAATTGTTCGGCGGTTACACTTGCTACAACGATCCGAGAGTGTTCAAAATTTATCAGACAATTGTCCCGCATTGCATCAGAAAGGCAATAAGAGCAATCTGCAGAAAGCTCCCCGACATCAAGGGCAGAGATTATCTTATCCGTGCCTGTGACAAGCTTGAGGAGCGTTATATCGGTAACGCATTTATGTATGACTACAAGCAGAAGCAGGAGCTTTTGAAAGATCCGTCAATTGCAACACGCCCACAGGATCTTACAAGAAAATATTATTATCGTTGCCGTAAGTATGACGATGTTACAAAAATGCAGTATCTCGACATCAATATGTGGATGGTCGGTGATATCCTTCTTAAAGCCGACCGAATGAGTATGGCTAACTCGCTTGAACTTCGTGTTCCTTTCCTCGATAAGGAGGTTTTCAAGGTTGCGTCATCGCTCCCGACAAAACTGCGCTGCAACAAGCACAACACAAAGTATGCAATGCGTAAGGCTGCCGTTCGCCATATGCCTGAGGCTACTGCCGAAAAAGAGAAACTCGGTTTCCCTGTACCGACAAGAGTATGGCTTCGTGACGAGAAGTATTATAATGTTGTAAAGACTAAGTTTAAGGGCAAAACTGCCGAGAAATTCTTCAATACAGATGTCCTTGTTTCATGGCTCGACAGTCATTTCAGCGGAAAAGAAGATAACAGCAGACGAGTTTGGACAATTTATGTGTTCCTCGTATGGTATGATATCTATTTTGATGAGGACAGCGAAAAGGTTGAAAAGCCTGTAAATCACCTTGATGAACTCAAGGCTGTTGCCGAGGCGAGAAGAGAAAAGCAGATTGACGCTCCGGGTGAGGTAATTATGGCTGCCGCAGAGGAGATTGACGAAAATTACGATGCTCCGAACTTTGGCGTTGACAAGTCAAAAAAAAATGACGAATCTGCCGAAAAAGCGGAAGGACCCGTAAAAGAGGAATCTGCGGAAGATGTGACAGAGGGAGTTGAAGTTCCCGATGACGGTAATGAGCCTGCAATCGTTGAGCCTGAGGAAGAACCCGAGGTTAAAGAAGAGCCTAAAAAAGAGGAGTATGTGAACATCTCAAATCCCGAGGATAACGAGATTTACGACGCTCCGAAAAAGCCGTCAACTCCCCAGGAGCAGATGCAGATGGCTATTGACAGCATAGAAAAAAGATCAAAATATCTTGACGAGCCGAATGTAATTTCAGACGAGGCTGTTGACAATATCGTAAACTCAATCTCATTCTTTGATGATGAGGACGATAAAAATTAATCAAAGTTATTAAAAATAACAAAATAAACAAGGGCAACCGAGGTTGCCCTTGAATTATATCAGATAATTTAAACCACCGCTCCGAGACAGAGAATGTTTTGCAGGATTTTGTATTCTTCTTCAAAGTCGGAGAGGGGGAGAGGATTTTTGCCGAGTCCCATTTCTATGGTGAGGGCAGGTCGGCGGAATTTTTCGATGAACCAATCCTTAAAGCCGCCGCCTGTGGCAATCTCCTCGGGAAAGGCTATGTTGTAGCCGCTTGCCTGTGAGAATATTGACGCAAGCCGAAAGCTCAGAACGGGTGTGTGTCTGCCGAATGAGCAGTAAATTTCCCGTCCCTGACTGTGCAGAGCGATTGCCCGTTCAAAGTCAATATTACGGCAAAGTGTTGTAAGTGCCTTTGTTTCGGGTTCGCTTTCGGGATGATTGCCGCCGAATCTTGTCGGCGCCGGACACTTGATATTGTTCTTTAATTCAAGCTGTTTAAGTCTGCACCAACCCGCATTGAAGTTGTGATTTATGTCAACTCCACGGGCATTTGCCTGCCATTTATATGTATCGGTGCAGACCTTTTCGACAAGCGGTTTGTATTTGAATGCGGCGTCACTGCCATGCAAGGCAATTTCCGTGCCGTCGGGATTTACGCAAGGCACAATCGTAAGACCTCGAATGCTTAAAAAATTCCCGATTTTGCATCCGCCGACAGTTTTGTCGCTTTCCATTGCTTCACAACATTCTTCAAAAAATTTCAGCAGGGCAAGTATCGTGAGGTACTCCGAGCCGTGAAAACCGCCGCAGTAGAGTACACGATTCTTGGTGTTGCCGATGTGCAGAACATCAATACCTCTTCCGCACACACTTTTTCCGGCAAAGCAATGCTTGATGAACTTGTACCTGTCGCAGAGCTCGTTTATGATTTCTTTGCGTGTTTTGTAATCGGGAAAAACATTATAATCGGGCATAACAAAATCCTTTCCTTTCGATAATTCAATCTTTAAAACGGAGGCATAATTATGGAGCTTTTTGAAAAAACTCTTGACAGCAAGAAAATTTTTGACGGCAGAGTTCTGCATATAGTCCTTGACGAAGTGGAGCTTCCTGACGGTAAAAGGTCAAAGAGGGAGGTTGTCAATCATCCGGGCGGAGTATGTGTTGCCGCTCTTGATGAGGACAATAACCTTTCTTTTGTAAAGCAGTTTCGCTATCCGTACAAGGAGGTTGTGCTTGAGCTTCCTGCCGGCAAGCTTGAAAAGGGTTCTACTCCGCTTGAAAACGGAAAGCGTGAGCTTCTTGAAGAAACGGGACTTGAGGGTTACTCCTACATTTCTCTCGGTCAGGTCTATCCGTCTCCCGGATACACCTCGGAAATTATCCATCTTTATGCCTGTCGGGTAAAGTCACAGGGTGAGCAAAAGCTTGACGAGGGTGAGTTTTTGAATGTTGAAAAAATCTCCCTCAACAAAGCCGTTGAAATGGTGCTTAACAATATGATACCCGACTCCAAAACACAGATTGCCGTTTTAAAGACTGCCGCACTTTTGAAAAGCGGTAAAATTTAATTTAATCATAGGAAATATATATGCAGAATTTTACTGTTTCAGAACACGAAAAATTGAATACTGCCGTTGCTCTCGGATTTTTTGACGGACTTCACAAGGGACACCGAAGGGTTATTCTCTCGGCTGTTGAGCAGAAGAAAAACGGACTTTTGCCAGTGTGCTTTACATTTGCTCAAAGCCCGAAGGAGGTTCTCGGAAAATCTTCTAAGGGTGCGCTTATGACAACGGAAGATAAGCTGAAAACGCTTGAAAGCCTGGGTATTGAACATACCTTCAGTCCTGACTTTAAAAAGCTGATGAATATGTCTGCAAAGGACTTTGTTGAGAAAATTATTTTCGGCGACCTCAATGCAAAATTTGTTGTCTGCGGTTTTAACTATCGTTTCGGAAAAAACGGAGAAGGCGATACCGAGTTGCTCAAAAAGCTTTGTGACGAGAACGGTGCAAAGCTTAAAGTGATTGAGCCTGAGCGTGACGATGGCGATGTTGTGTCGTCAACACTTATCCGTCTGCTCGTAAGTGAGGGAAGTATTCGCCGTGCAAACAAGCTTTTGTGTTCATATTTTGGCTTTTCTGCCGTGATCACTCACGGAAAAAGACTTGGCAGAGAACTCGGTACTCCGACAATCAATCAGAAACTTCCCGAAAATCTTGCCGTGCCGAAATACGGCGTTTATGCGTCTGCCGTTACGCTTGAAAACGGAAAGGTCTATTGCGGTGTGACTAATATCGGTGTAAAGCCGACGGTCGGAGGAACAACGCTTTTGAGCGAAACATGGATGCCTGACTTTCACGGCGGTGAAATATACGGTCAGACAGCCGATGTCCGTCTGCTTGATTTCATTCGTCCCGAAAAGAAGTTTGACAATATCACCGAATTGAAAAATGCCATAACCGACAATGCAGTTACGGCAAAAGAAATTTTTGATGAGATGTATAGATACGGAGTCTGAAGTAAGCGTAGTATTTATCTATGGTTGACATCGCAATTTCAACTTGATACAATATGATACGAGAATACAAGGAAGTTTAAGGCGGTTAGTCACATCCGAACACAAACCGATGAAAGCATTGGCTAATATGTGCAAGGAGGTGACAAAGGTGGAATACATAATTTGTTTTACCTTGCTTGTTACAATAATAATTGTTGCAATAAAAAAATAACCGCCCAACAGCCTAGGAAACTTTAGGTGGTTATTTTTCATCTGAATTTTTTGGCTAACCGCTTTTAACGGTTTTCCTTGTATTCTTATTATATATTATGCAAAAAGCAATGTCAATATTCCATTTGAATTTTATATGGCTGAAAATATTGAGCGGTGACGGAACTTTCCGACACCGCTTTTTTTATTTGAATTCATCGTTAAGAATTTCATCAAGGTTATTGACCATTGCTGTGACGATTTCATATGAACCGCCGTCTGAGATTGACTTCATAAGAGCGTTTATGTTTTCTTCAAAATCCTTTGGCAAGAGGGTGCAATACTTTTTGCAGAGCTGAACCTGTCTTTTTTCACCGGGGTGTGTCTGGCGGTTGAGTGCGAAGATAACATCAAAATAGCTTTCGAGAAAAGCGGTGATTCTGTGATTGACACTGACGATATCGCCACGCTCCTGAGCCTTTTTAATCTGCCTGTCATATGACGGAAGCTTTCCGTTCAAAAGGTTGCGGTTGTTTTTGATAATCGCACTGCGGAGATTTTCCGGAAAATCAATCTGCGCCATATCTCTGAATTTTGTGAAAGTGCCTGTCTTGTCAAAAAGAACCTTGCTGTTCTTGATATTGTGCCAAAATGCGGTTGTATAGCCGTTAAAAGCCTTGCCGCCCTTGATTACCGTATCAATATACCGACCAAACCTGTCAACTTCACGGTAGATTATGTCAACGGGAATACCGTTATTCATAACCGTGTTGTCCTCGCTCTCCCAATAATGATTGCCAAATTCTGCAATCGAACAGTATTTTCCGAGGAGATTTTCTCTTGTTTCGGCTGTCGGAATTTCAGCGCAGTAAACATAAATATCGTAGTCCGAATTTTCATCACTTGCACCTGTTGAACGAGAACCGCCGAGTGCGACAGCCTCAACCGTATCAAGCGACTTGAGTGCAAGCAAAATTTCTTCAAAGTTTGCGTCCTTAACATTGTATTCCGCAAAATTCATAGTTTTGATCTCCTTTATTTTATGGTATCATATTCCTTTGTCGGATTAAGCAGTAACTTCTGCCGTTTCGGTTGGACTTGTCTTATCTTCAAGCACAACCCTTTTGCCTCTCCAACCGCCCTTTATCCAGCGGATAAACACAACGACGCCTCTGAAAATTTCATCGGCAGCCATGGCAATCCAAATTCCGGTAAGTCCCATTCCGAAATAAATTCCGAGCAGCCAGCCGAGTCCGACACTCAAAAGCCACATTGAAAAAATTGCGAGTGCAGTCGGGAATTTAACATCGCCGGCGGCTTTCATACTGTTGATTATAACAAGGTTTGTTGTTCTGCCGAATTCAAGAATAATCGCAATGAACATAACCGATGAACCGAGTGCGATAACTGCCTTATCGCCTGTGAAAAGTCCGAGTGTAAACGGCGAAATCAACCAGTTTACAATTGCAACCGAGATTGAAATTATCATACCGAAACGCAAAGTTTTCAGCACCCTGCGGTATGCAAAATCGTAATCGTGAGCGCCTACGCTGTGACCGACAATAATCTGTGTTGCATTTGCAGCGGCAAGAGCAATCATATATGTGAACATTGAAAGCATGTTGGCGTAGATTTTTGCGTTGATTGCAACGATACCCATTGTGTTGATGAATGCCTGTAAAAACAGCTGTGAACAGTCGTAGGAAATGTTCTCGCCTGCTGTCGGAATGCCGAGTTTAAGAAGGCTTTTGAGAACATCATACGGAAACGGACGAAGATATTTAAGGCTGAACTTGCCTTTGATAACCGTGTAGAAGTATATAACGGATGCAATTACCGCAATAACTCTGCTTCCGCATGTTGAAACAGCCGCACCCGACGCACCGAGTCCGAGAACCTGAAGCGGTCCGTAGAGCAAAAGAGCATTTCCGCAGATATTGATAATGTTCATTCCAAGACCGATAATCATACCGAAAACAGTTTTGCCATTGCTTGCAAAAATTGAGTTAAAAGCATTAATAAGCGCCTGAGTAAAGATTGTACCGCCGACTATTCGCATATACATATCCGATTCGTCAAGCATTGCCGCAGGCACCTGCATTGCCTCAAGCAGATTTCGACTGAATATGAATACAACAAAGCTGATTACAATACTCAGCACAAAGTTGAATGACAACGCAACCGTGTAAATCATATTCATCTTTTCTTTTTTACCTGCCCCAAGGTACTGGCTGACGATTATGCCCGTTGCGCTTGATATAATGTTAAAGGCAAGAGTCAGAAAACCGAGAACCTGGTTTGCGTTGCCGATTGCACCAACGGCGGTTTCGTTGTAGTTTGAGAGCATAATCGTGTCAACATAGCCGAGTGAGATGCCGAGCAACAGCTGTAAAAATATCGGCCACGCAAGCTTGATTACGCGCTGATTCATAACTGAATCGTTCGGATTTTTGAGTTTTGAAGAAGTAGCAGACATAATGTAATCTCCGTTGAATAAAATGATTAATATAAGTTTTTATGTTTTGAATGTTTTGAAAAAATAAATTCTATGTAAATTGTGCATTGCCGTTGTTCTGACTGCTTGACCGCCGTGTATTTGAGATGTATAATCTAATTGCGGATGGTTGCAATCTGTTGCAATCTTCAAACTAAGTTCAGATAACCGACGGTTGTTTTGGATAAAATCAGAAAAAATACAACGCAAATGCGAAAGGATAAATAGGTATGAATATATGCGTTTTTGGCTCATCAAGTGAGCAAATTGACAAAATCTATCTTGAATCTGCCGAGCATCTCGGCAAAAAGATTGCCGAAAAGGGCTACAACCTTGTTTTCGGTGCGGGAAAATACGGTGTTATGGGCGCATCTGCCCGAGGCGCATACAGCGCAGGTGGCCACACAATCGGAGTTACACCCGATTTTTTTATTGATGTGGGTGTTGTTTTTGACAAATGCTCCGAACTTATTGTAACAGATACAATGCGTGAACGCAAAGGTATTATGGAAGATAAAGCGGACGCTTTTGTAATTTGTGCCGGCGGTATGGGTACTTTTGAAGAATTTTTTGAGGTTCTCACACTAAAGCAGCTTAACAGACACACAAAGCCTATCATTATATATAATGTAAAAGGCTACTATAACTCAATGCTTGCAATGCTTGACAATGCCGTAAGTGAAAAGTTTATGACCAATGCATGTAACAGACTCTACACGATTGCCGATACCGAAGAAGAGGTTTTCAACCAGCTCGAGAATTATGTTCCGTTCACCTACAATAAATATGAGTTTCTCAAAAAGGACGGTGAGCAGAATGGCTGACCAATGCGAATTTTGTGCAAACTTTGTCAGTGATGACGAATTCGGTGATTATTGCAATATCAACCTTGACGAGGACGAAATGGCAAGGTTTTTAACCCGAAGCACAGACACCTGTCATTACTTTCAACTTTATGATGAGTACAAAATAGTGAGAAAACAAAATTAAATAATTTAAAACAGCAATATAACAAAATAAGTTACACGGTTGTAACTTTTGCCTCAAATTTAATTAAATGTCGTTTGTTATTATTGTAAACCTAAAATCCCCTTAATTAAAGGGGATTTTTTGTTTTTTTATATCATTTTAAAGGTTAGAATATGAATAAAAGACAAGCAGATTAAGTCCGTTAAAATATAATCGAAAAAGAAAAGTTTAGAGGAATGCACAAATGTAATGTGAAAATCTTGTGAATTCATCCAAAAAAAATGACAGAGGACAAATAAATATTGCAAAATGTGCGTTTGAGGTATAGAATATTATTATATTTTGTACAGCGGTGCGTCATTTTAGCACATTATTTTTATGAGGAGAGGGTTTTTATGGGACTTTTTAACAGGATTATTGATAAGATGGTCAGCGACAAAGTTCCATTTAAAAAGAGAAAAAGGCTGATTGTTTTTGTTGCAATCATAACCCTTCTTTCAATGACAACAGCAACGGTTGCGTGGTTCACGGTAAATACATTTGCAGGTGTGGACAAGCTTGACCTCAATATCAGCCTTGCCGCACAACTTAAAGTAAGTATGGAAAACCACGGAAAAGACCTTGAAAAATACGGCAAGGTAATCACAAATGAAATGATTGACGATTACCTTAAAAAGCATGGTTCAAGCCTTGAAGATACGGTGCTTGACCCTGTTACAACAAGAGAGGGTACAGAGTTCACCAATCAGCGTGGCACAGTCAGAGAGCCTAACAAGCACAGCTACCTTGAGTTTGAATGCTACTTCATCGCAACCGAGGAAATGTGGGTTCACCTCACAACCGAAAGCACAAAAGCAGGCGCTGATGACGGTACAAAGGTATCGACAGAATCAACCGGTGCAAAGGCTGATGTAGTAAATTGTGCGAGAGTTGATTTCACAGCCGAGGGAACAGGCAACGGCACAACAATTTATGAGCCGAACAGAAGCACTCCCGTAAACGGACAGACAACCTTTGATTTGCCGTCAGGTTCAATGGTTTACTCAAACAACACAAGACTTTTCCATCTTAATCAGCTCGAACCTGTTAAGGTAACAGTTCGTCTTTGGATTGAGGGTAACGACCCCGAGTGTGATGACGATGTTCAGGATGCACAGCTTTCTGTACAGCTTGGCTTTGTCGGATGCGATAAGGACAATAAACCAATATCATAATTAAACAAGATCCCGTAGGGGCGGTCATCGGCCGCCCGCCCTGGAGAAACTGTCATTCAACGCAGATTTCAGACAGGAGAAAAATTATGGGTTAATGAAATACGCACAATCCGACAGTTAAACGGATACAACTTTGAGGGGAGAGAAAAACTTGTTCGGAAAAAAGAAACCAAAAATTGAACAACCGATTACTCCCGAGGAGTTAAGTCGCTTAAATGATAAGAAAATGGCAGATGCCGAGATTGAACATTTTCATGTAAAAAATGATTCAATCGAGATTGTAAAATACAAAAAGCGCAGACGGCTTTTGAGTATTATCCTTTCGGTCTGCATAATCATTCTTCTTATTCTGTTCATTGTTTCAACGCTTGTAACGCAATGGGGCGACTTGATTATCAGCATTGATTCTCCTGCCGTAAAAAAAGGTATCGTGCTTAGCGAAGACGCTGACTTCAAAACTCAGTGTGCTTCACTTACTGCGAAGCAGGTTAAGGATGTTACAAACATTACATATGCATGGCTTCCTGTTGACCTTGACACAAGCAAGGACGGTGCGCACAACGGCAAAAACTATGTTGCTTATACATTCTATTGTAAAAATAACGGAGAGGTCGAGCTTGACTATGATGCAGTGCTTGAAATCACAGGTGCGGCTAAGTCGGCAGATGAAGCAACCCGAGTTATGATTTACAAAAACGGCAAGAGCTCAATTTACGGCAAAGGTCAGTACAAAGACAGAAGTAAAGCCGAAACCGATTGCACAAAGTTTGTAAGCGATAAGGAAGTTTATAAAACATCAACCGAAAAATTCAAGGTTGGCGATATTGATAAATACACAATCGTAATCTGGATTGAGGGTAACGACCCCGAATGTATCGACGATATCCGAAACGGTCATGTAAGAATGAGAATGCTGTTCTCGGTTCGTGACGATGAAGAATCCACAGCAAAGTAGCGGCGGTCAGTGACCGCCAATCGTCACAAGTGTAAACTTGGGACGACGAAAAACAACGGTTATGGTTTATAAAAAATGTTTTTTACGCAAACGAAACAGGCTTGAAAATTTTAATTATTCACAAGGCGGTGCATATTTCATAACGGTATGCGCAAAAGACCATAGGTGCTTGTTTGGCAGAGTAGATAGCGAATGTCTTGCATTTGATAATGACAAATCAGGGGTATTACTCAATGATGTCGGAAGGATCGTTGATAAAACGATTCACAGCATTGAGTCAGCTTATAAAGGTTTGGTTGAATTAGATAAATATGTTGTAATGCCAAATCATATACATTTTGTTTTGTTTTTGTCAGCGTCTGGTGTGGAAGATTCGATTTCTCCGTCAATATCGCAAATCGTAAGGCATTTAAAATCCATTGTCACCAAACAAGTCGGTTATTCGGTGTGGCAAAAATCGTATTATGACCACATCATACGGAATGAAAAAGATTATAAAGAAATTTGTAAATACATAGACAACAACCCACAAAAATGGGCATTGGACAAATATTTTTGTGAGTGGTGATTGTAGCGGCGGTCAGTGACCGCCAGTCGTCACAAGTGTAAACTTGGGACGAAACGAAAATGTTAATACTTGGTCGTTTCCGTCGGAAACGAATGGCGATCACTGATCGCCGCTACGGTATGACGAAATTATAAACTTGGTATTATGTGCCTCGGCACTGATATAGCAAAAAATCCCTATGGTGTTTTAGGGACAAAAAAATTATTTTATTTAGGAGGAATTTCTCTATGAAAACAACATCAAGAAAGAGATTGTTAATCTCTTCCGTAGCAATGCTCCTCGTAGCAATGCTCGCACTTGGTACAGCAACATTTGCTTGGTTCTCAACATCAACAACTGCCAAAGCTAACAACTTCAAAGTTAAGACAATTCAGGCAAGTAACCTTCTTATCAGAAAGGGTACAGACGGTACAAAAGATAGCACAGACTGGGCAACACAGATTGATTACGATAGTGACGGTGTTCCGACACTTGAGCCTGCATCAACTAAAGATTTTAATACATGGGTTAATGCATTAGCAGATACTTACAACTCTATTGGTACAAAACCAGATAGTATTAAAATCCTTAAAGATAATGAAATGAATGGCTATCGCGTAGAACGTCCGTTCCAGCTTTACTACAAGGCTGATGAAAATACAGATACTTTGGATGTAGACTGGTCGTTCACAATTAATCACGATCTTGATAGATATGAAGATTTTCTCCGTGTAGCTATTCTTGATAGCAGTAACAACCCAGTATTTGTTTGGGGTAAAGCAAAAGATGGCGATTCATATCAACTCAAAGAGAATAGTACAACTGAAGTTGAATTGTCAGGTGCAACAAATGTAACACAGACGGATAAAAAAGGTCAGCTGACCACTTTTAATGCTGGCGAGATCAAAGACTATAAATTTGTTGTTTGGTATGAAGGTACAGATCCTCAGTGTATTGATAGTAATGCAGTAACCCTTAACAACATTAGCTTTACGTTTGCAAAGAGAACAAAAGGCTAATAATAATTGATAGATAACAAAATTTATTGTTATTTCGCAAAAATCTAAATGCAATGGAGACCCCTTATGAAAAAAGTTGTAAAAAGAATAGTAAACATAATAATTGACATTATTGTGATTTTGATTCTGGCAGTGTCGGTTTTGATCGTTACATTGTCACTAACTTCCAAATCATCAGGGGTCCCCAATATTTTCGGCGTTGCGCCCCTCAGCGTTTTGTCAAGTTCAATGGAGGACACAATCAACATAGGTGATATGATCCTCTGCGAGGTTACAGATGATCCCTCGTATGAATATGAAAAAGGTGATATTGTTACATTCCCAATCACAGTCAACGGTGAGTCCGTTCTTAACACCCACCGAATTGTAGAGGTTATTAAGGATGACAACATTACCTACTACAGAACACAGGGTGACAACAAGAAAACCAACCCGGAGCCAGATAAGGATCTTCAAACCTCTTCAACTATTGTTGCCAAATACACAGGTACGAGGATTGGCGGCGTGGGTAACTTTTTAAGCTTTATCAGAACTCAGCTTGGATTTTTCCTCTGCGTTCTGCTTCCGATGATTATTTTCTTTGTTTATGAAGCGGTTCGTGTTGTTCTCAACCTGCTTGCCTACAATAAGGAAAAAACTCTTGAACAGGCAAAGCTTGCGGTTGATTCCGCCGAGCTTACCGAAGAACAGAAAAAGAGAGCTATTGAGGAATATCTTGCCTCCGTCGGAGAAAATCAGGACAAGGCGGAAAATGAGCCTGAGGTACAAACACCTGCTGACGGCAATAATTCCGCTGATAATTCCGATTAAGTTATGACAAATTTGTCCCTAACGCATTCATAGCGTTTATCGTAACGGTATATTTCTTTCTCAGTCTCAAAGCTGAGAAAGAAATACAGTTACATACTGTAGGGGCGGTCATTGGCCGCCCGCCTTGAAGAATCTGTCCTTTAAGACAGATTTCAGATAGGAATTTAGAAATGTGTTCTTACACAAAAGATGAGAGTAGATTTTTTTAAGGAGACGAAGTACCGTGGATACAGTATTTAAATTTCTTTTTGAATTTCTCGGTCAGTTTTTTGGCTCATTATGGTCAATAATCACCGGGTTATTTGGCGGAGTAGGCAATGCCTTTGATTTTTCCGCTTATGTAAACATTATTAATGCCTATACCACGGAGCTTGGCGGCCTCGCATGGGTAATTGCGATTATTGCCATTGTGCTTCTGGTAGCTGTGCTTGCACTTTGCGTATGGCTTATTGTCGTCGCTGTAAAAAAGTTTATTCGTTCGCACAGAAGAAGAAAAGATACAGATTCTCTTGTTAAAGAGGTTCAGGCACTCAACAAAGAGGTTATGAGACTTAACCTTGAAAAGGATAAGATTCTCTCTATGAAGGTTTCACAGATTGGTCTTAACCCCAACGAGATTTCAGAGCTTACAGGCGAAGAAATCGAGTCGCTCAACAACGGCGAAGAAGAGGACACAGGCGAAAGCCGTTTCTACAAACTTACGGAAATCGACCACCTTTGGGCAGATTATGTTCCGCCGGTTTATGACAACGATATCACACTTCCCGAGTTCTGTGAGCGTTTCAGACTCTTTGCTTGTTCACAGCTTGGTCTTTACTACGATATAAAGCTTATCAGACTTTTTGTTGCTGCGTTTGCATCTACCAGACTTATTATCCTTCAGGGTATTTCAGGTACAGGTAAAACTTCACTTGCTTACGCTTTTGGTAAGTTTGTAAACAATCCTTCAATCGTTGCTTCCGTTCAGCCGTCATGGCGCGACAGAACAGAGCTTTTCGGTTACTTCAACGAATTTACAAAGAAGTTCAACGAAACCGAGCTTCTCCGTGCAATGTATGAGGCATCGTATAACGAAAACATCTATGCGGTAATCCTCGATGAAATGAACATCGCTCGAGTTGAGTATTACTTTGCCGAGATGCTTTCAATTCTTGAAATGCCGTCAAGAGATGAGTGGGTTGTTGATATCATCCCGAACTCTTGGCCGTCTGACCCGAAGCATATCGTGAACGGTCAGCTCAAAATTCCGCCGAATATGTGGTACATCGGTACTGCGAATAACGATGACTCGACATTTGCTATCACAGATAAGGTTTATGACCGTGCTATGCCGATTAACATCGACACAAAGGGTGTTCCTTTTGACGCACCTCTCACAGACTCTGTATACATTTCATACAAACATTTTGAGTACATCCTCAATGCCGCTAAGGTTCAATTTGTTGTTTCGGAAGAGAACCTCAAAAAGATTGCCCTTCTGGATGATTATGTTATTGAGCATTTCCGCATAGCTTTTGGTAACCGTATTGTAAAACAGCTTCGTGACTTTGTTCCTGCTTATGTCGGAACAGGCGGTACAGAGCTTGACGGTCTTGACTATGTTCTTGCCCGCAAGGTATTTAGAAAATTTGAGTCACTCAATCTTTCATACATTCGTGATGAAATAGATGGCCTTTGTGCGTATATTGACGAGCTTTTCGGCGAAGAAAATATGACTGAGAGCAAGGATTATCTCCGTATGCTCAAGAAGCTTGTATAATTTTAGCAATTCAGGGCGAACTCTGTTCGCCCTTTGCTTGGTGAAAGGACTTTGTTCCTTTAGCGGTAAAACTATCTGATTGGAGAAAAATCAATGGCTGATTTTGGTAAATATTTCAGAGCATATATGTATATGCAGGACATTCTGAAAAATGATTTTACTTACAATTACATAACAGAAGGCCTTAAGGACGGCGATAAGGGCGAGGATAAGCTCGACGGTAAGACCAACGAAAAGGTAATTGATATGGAATGGGTTGTTGCCATTGAGGAAACACTTCCGTACATTCAGAAAGCAATAGACGAACAGCGCCGTTTTATTAAGCAGGTTGACAATGTTGTTAGAGTTGAGCTTGCAAAAAAAATTGGCCCCGAGTCTGTTAAGCACCTTTCGCAGCACACTAACTTTATTGCCAAGGTTGAGGGTGATATGGTAACGCCTAACAAAATCCTCACAATTGAGCGCGAAGAAAGCTTTGCTATTTATGAAAACCGTGTGCTTATGACACTGATTCGCAAAGCGCTTCATTTTGTTGACGATAAATATTCAAAAATGAAAGATGTGCCAAACGACAGCTATAATAAAATTTCTATGGTTCGCCACATTGATTTTAATGAGAAAAAAGTAGATTTTAATCTTAACTATATAAATGAATCTCACGAAACTCTTGCAGATGACCTTGATGTTCTTGATGTTTCTCAGCTTTCGGACTTTGACCGAATCAGAAGAATCAGAACAACCCTTAATGAGTTTTTAAACACTCAGTTGATTAAGGAAATCTCAAAAGAGCCTGAGGTTCGTCCTCCGCTCATGCAGACCAACCTTCTCAAAAAGAACCCCAACTTTAAAAGAGTGGTTGAGCTGTGGAACTTTCTCGACAGCTACAAGCGTAAAGGCTTTGAGGTTGTAAGCGAGGAATACAACGGCAAAATGACAGATACTGTTCAGCAGGATGTTTACTTTGCGATGGGATTCCAGCATTTTATGATGTCTATTGCTACAAACCCGGGACTTCGTTCAATCCTTAAGGAACAGTACGACGCTGAAAATGCACGAATTGCCGAGGAAGAATCAAAGCCGCAGAAGACCCGCGAGGCGGTTATGCAGGCACAGCTTGATGCTGTTCGTAAAGAGGAGATGGAAATCCGCCTTCGTGAAATCCGTGAACGCGAAAAGAAAATTCTTGACCTCACGAATGAAATCAAGAATTTAAAGGTTATAATTGATCAGAAAGAACAGCAGATTCTCACTCTCAGGGGCAGGGTTTCTGCTCTTGAAGACCAACTTGAAGAGGTTAAGAAAGAGCTTCAGCAGACAAAACTCAAGTTGATGGAGGCAGAAAAGAGAATTGCCGAGCTTGAGGAAGAAAATCAGCAGTTAAAAGATACTATTGAAGAGTTGAATAAAACGATTGATGAACTCAATCAGACTATTGACACACTCAATAAAAAAATAGTAGAATTAAATGACAGAATTCTCGTGCTTGTGCAGGAGAATGCTCGTTTGCAGACAAAGGTGAAAGAGCAGGAAACTGTTATCGCCGAGCAGAAGGCTCATATTGCAGAGCTTGAAACTCAGGTTGCTGAGCAGCTTGCAAAGATTACGGCTCTTACGGAAAACCTTGAAAAATGTCATGCGCAGATTGAAGAGGATAACCGCAGGATTACCGACCTAACCGAGAAAAATGAAAATCTTACGGAAACACTTCAGAATGAGCGTGTTCAGCATAAGGAAACAGTCAACAAAATGAATGCCGATTTTGCTGAAGAAAAACAGCAGATGAACGACGCTCATTCGGCAGAGGTTGAATCGCTTAACCATAAATTCAACGATGCAGAGGCTGAACATAACACTTATGTAGCAAAGCTGAATGCAGACTTTGCCGCAAGGGCAAATGAAACAGAGCAAAAGCATCTTAAAGAGCTTGCAGATAAAGAAGAAACTCACAAGAATGAACTTGCTGAAATTAAGGAAGCCAACCTTAAATCATCAGCCGCAAGCAATGCCGCTCACGCTTCTGAGCTTAAAAAGGCTTATAAGTCGGTTGACAAAAAGGTTGAGCTTGCAGAAAAAGCTTGTGAAAAGCGTATGAAAGCCAAGGTTGCCGAGGTTAAAAAAGAGGCTCAGGCTGAAATTCGCAAAGCCGAAAAGAAAGCAAGCGAAAAAATCAGCCTTGCTAAGGATGAAATTAAATCTGTCAAGGATACAGGCGATTTGTTCGTTCGTGACTACGGCTTCGGCAGTGTTGCAGTTGTTTCAAAATATGCCGAAGAGCTTGCAAAATTCGGCAAGCTTTCAATCGCAGACGAGCTTATAAACGCACAGAAAAGCGTAAGATCTCTTTGCATATGCAGAAGTAAAAAGGGTGTTGTGCTTGCAGGCTTTTCACAGAGCAGCGCAAGCGTATATAATGTTTATAAAAAGCAGGCAGATCTTACTGTTGCATTTAACGATTTGTGTTCAATGCTGAAAGGTATGAGCAATCTGCCGATTGTAATTACATTCTCCGGTGTTGACAGACCGTTTGTGATGAATTTTGAAAACATTGTAAGAGATGCAACCAAAAGAAAAACAACTGTTTTCCATAACAAAACTCTGAAAGCAAACGGATTTGTTTCAGTTTACTTTGGTAAAGAATAAGGGGCAAAAATGAAAAACTCTACTGCGCCCAACAGAAAAACGGGCAGAATGATTGCTAAAAATTTAATAGTTCTGTTCACTGTTGCACTTGCCGGCTTTTGCGGCATTCAGGCGTGGTTTACGGATAAGCGTTCAGCCGAAGCCAACGGTATAGAGGTTGAGTGTCAGGCACCTGACGGTATTGAAATTGCTGTTGTTGGGCACGGTGCCCCTGCTCCTGCCAATGATAAATATACAGTGGGTAATATTACGCTTAATAAAACTAATTGCAAATTTCTTGAGAACCTTCAGTTGACCGAAATAACCGGTGACGGCACATTTTTTAGAAAACCGGCTTTGATTCAATCAGGCGGTCAAGCCCATGTTGATACAAAAGCAGAGTGGAGTGAGCCTACTGCAAATGAGCATTATTTGTCATTTGACCTTTACATTCGTTCAAAATCGCAGTATAATATAGCGATAGGCAAAAAATCAACAATAAAACCGGATGCTCCTCAACTCACAAGTCAAGACGGTACGGGCATTAAAAATAAAAGCAAGTACGGTAATTTTTCAAGAGATTCCGTAGTTGGTGCAGTAAGATTTTCGGTTGTTGACTATAAATCCGCTCCTCCTTTAAAAAAGCTCCTGTGGTTGCCGGCTCCGAATATCTTGTTGGAGCAGACGACTGACGAGTACACTTTGTCAGACGATATGCCAAGCGGAGAATCGTACAGTCATGTATACTATGACACGAATAGAGTACAACACACAGTCAGCAGTACTGATGTTGATAAGGCGTTTGTTGTGAATAATGATGGTTTTGACGGCGGAAAATTTACCTATGAGCTTGGTCAAAACCAAAACATTGCACAACTTAAAAAGTCCTCAGATACCGATACCGATCCATACTACGGCGACTACGGCGCTATGGTAACCTGTAATATGTGGATTGAGGGCGAAGACGCAGAGGCAAGACTTGCCCTTGTAAACGGAAAATTTAAGGTTAATCTTGTATTGACAAAAGAGACAAAATAAAGTTGATTTTAAAGTAGGAAAGGAGAATTTTTGATGAAGTTGAAAGATAAGTTTTGTAACTTTCTCAACGGTTTAGTTGACTCAAGACTGAATAACACAAAAAAGGTCACGACTTCATATGTTGCTCTTTTTCTTGTTTTAAGTATTTTCGCAGTATCTACCTTTTCATGGTTCACAATAAGAGATACGGCAACTATTGATTCAGATCCCTTTTCTCTTGAATCTGCTGCCGGAATGAGAGTTAATAAGGGTGAAGAAATAAGAAATACAATCACCGTAAAGGACGCAAAGCTGAAAGAAGCATCAAGTGTTGACGGTCGTAATATGTTTTTTCCTGTAGATCGCGGATACGGCGTTGAAGGACAAAGCGTTGACACAAGCGAAATGAAATTTCGTGAAGGCACAGTAGGAGATAAAAATAACGGATACATATACAGCGATTTTACCCTTACCGGTCAAACAGGCGGTCAGGTTGAGGTATATGTAAAAAGTTACAAAGTTGAGGTAACAAATAAATATACAAAAAAGACAGAAGTTTATGACGGTGCAACACATATTACTGTTGACGGCAACAAAAAGCCATCGACATATCTGGCATATCAGAATCCTTGTCCAATAAGGATTGCATTCATCAGAAACAGTGCTGAGGCTTCGACCGTTATTGATCCCACTGCAATTATTGACAGCTATGCTGACGAATGTCAGGCAGTAAGTTCTGTTAATTCGCTCGGCTCGGCAACAACCACTAAAGCAAAGGGCAGGTCATTTTCCGACTACTATTTCGGTACAGGTGCTCCTCTTTTTACTCTCGACGGTCTTAAATCCCAAAACATAACCATGGTTGCATGGCTTGAGGCAACCGGAGAGAACTGTGACGCTTACGAGGGTCAGAATGTGTCAATTACAGTTGAGCTTGAAAGTAACTGGAAAGATATGGAATATGTTACTTTCGTTGACAAAACAAAAGGTGATGCTGACAATGACGAAAATACGGAACTCATGTGGGTTGGCAATGCCGGATGTTTCCTTGTTATGACCTATTATGACGAAAACTTTCAAAATCCAAAGTCAGTAGTAATGAGTGCGTCAAAGACTAAGGTTAATGCTGAGGGAAAACCACAACCTATTGAATGGATAGCTTATCTGCCAAAGGATAAAATAACAAACATATCTTTTATGCGATATAGTAAAGTAAAAGAGAAAATTAAGCTTGACGGAACTAATGAGGTTGAGGTAGGCAGAATATATAATGTATGGCATACAACAGCTGAAGTAAATGATTGGATTAAAGCAAATAATAGTGGCAAAGGTGAAAAAGCGTTTAATTGGTCACATCAAATAAATAAAGAACACGGTCTTCAGACATACCGCACAGATGACGGAACTGAAAAAGGAAATAAAGAAAATACCTATTATGCCGTACACGGTAACGGTTACGGCGATACCCCTACTGTTGCTGAAAATGTTGCCCCGTGTATCGGATATTGGGGTACAAAGTATCCCAACAGTTCAGGCGGCAGTGTTGAACCGACTACAACCGAACAACAGCCGACAACCGGAGATGCATATGCAGAGGCGGATATCGTAATTGATAACAAATTATGGTTTAATGATTATAATTGGTATAACGGCGGCGGAGGTCTGAGAAATCTGCTTAGTCAGAATGTTTTTGTACTAAAAGCCGTATTTAGCGATACACACGGTAATGAAACCGCTTATGCAATGAAACCGGAGAGCAGCGGAGATAAGTGTAAACTAAATAGGACAAGTGTTAAAGCCGGTTCGAAGCTTGTAAGATTTGATTTGTATATTTCTGATACAGATACAAAAAAATGCGGATATGATGTGCCTGATAACATTCAGCATACATTTGTAGTGCGTGAAGGTGGCAGTTCTTATAACATATCCTATGAATTGGTAAATGAAGGATCTGGCAAAATCATAAAAGTAGGCAATTGGGAAAATTAATTGATTAACACATTAAGGAGGTGTCACGATGAGAGAAAGACTTGCTCTTTTAAGGGAGTATTTGAAAAACAGACTTGCATTTTGCAAGAATAAAAAAACAAGAAAAGGTTTTATACTCACTATGGTGGCACTTGTTGAAGTACTTGCCATATCGGTTGTGTCCGTTTCGGCTTGGGTTGAAACTATTTCAACAATCACAATTAAAGCTGAGGGCGCAAAAATTGACAACTATGTTTATACTAATGCCGATATTGGCAGTGGTAATGGTTATTCAGGCAAAACCATTGACTTGACTAAATATTTCCGTGCTGCGGGTGGAGTGCATCTTGCTTCGGCTTCAAGTGCTGACGGTGAAAATATATTTTTCCCGATAAAGAAATCGGATGTTTCTGATTTTGGTGCTAATTCTTACAGATGTGCGGATGTAAACGATAAGAATGTTAATTATATTGACTTTTCATTTAATGTAAAGGTGGATAAAACCTTTAACGCGAATCATGCAGAGTTTTACCTTGAACAAGTACCTAAGATAACTATAGGTGGTGCAGATGTTTCAGGAAACCTTGTAAGAATGGCAATTACAGATACCGATACTCAAAATACGGTTGTATGCGGTTCTGAGGCAAGTAATAAAAATGTTGTCAGTAAAGCAGAGGGCAATCAAACTCCTGAGACTGTTCGTGCTTTTAGCGATTTTGTTGTTAATCCTGAATCTGAACCAACCGAGTTGTTTAGGGTTGATAAAGGAAGCAGTAAAACAATAAATATTAAAGTGTGGCTTCAGGATGATAAGGCGACTACTGAATATGCCGGTAAAACTGTTTCAATATCTGGTGTTAATATTGTAACTCAGAACAAAAAAGGCAATAAAGTGTATTTTGTTGACCGTACCGTAAATGAAGATATAAAAAATTGGACAAAGGGTGTAACATTTCAGCAGGGTGACAAAACTCCTGTAACGATGAAGTTTAATGAGAATTCGCATACATATTCCTGTGAATACACACCCGCCGCTGGCGATACAATAGTTAAGTTCACCTCGGGAAGTGTCACTTGGTCTACTGATATGAAGTCGCTCAATTCAGGCGACAGTATGTACTACACCGCCTATGGCAATCATAATAGCAGTAATGCCGGATACGGTACATGGGGCGAAGTGATTGAAATCAGTGTTTCAAGCAAAACCGCAGATGTACTCCCTGCTACTGGCAATGTTTCAAGTGTATATATGGTTCCGGATAAAAATGACTCTTACAGTAAAGTTAGAATGCCATTTACTAATGACAGGAATAAATGGGTCGGTTATATTGCAAAGGAAAAGGCAGACAAAATGACTTTTTCTTTTACAAATAACAATAAAAAATATGAAATTCCTGCTCCTAACAGAGGCAATTCAACGCATTTTGTTGTTACTTCTGCTACAACAGGTTATTGGGACCCACCTGCTACTATTACTGTTACTGCAGGCAAGAATGATGCAGGAGATCCTAAAGTTAGTTATGATAGTTTGAAAAGTACTACAATTTCTGTAACCCCCGGTACAAAGGTTAAGCTAGAAGCAAATCCTAAAACAGGTTTCGTATTGAAAAACTGGGTAATCAGCGGTACAAGTACCGTGGCAGACGGCATTGGCAGCGACGGTTCTTTTACCCCGACAGCTTCAGGTAACTATAACTTTACAGCCGTTTATGTTGAGTCGTTGACATTTGAGGCTTATGTCAGAACATATGACGGTGCAAGCCTTTCTGAAAACACAAATGGCGGCTCAGTTGAAATTAAGTGTGGAAACCAAAACTCGACTGTAGATTCCAACGATGGAACACACATTACACTCAATGCTGTTAAGGGCAGCACAGTTACATATTACGCAAAAGCTAAAGACGGATATGTTTTTGACGGCTGGTACACAGATGCAGACTGTAAGACCGGCTTGGAGAATTCAAGTGATAAATATGAATTGGCTAATGTTGAGACCTCCAAGAAGTTGTATGCGAAATTCAAAGTTGATACTTATACTGTAGAAGCATACGCTCAGCACGGTAACAATGTTCCTTCCGGTGATGCCGGTAAGGTATCTTTTGACAATAATAATGAAAAATATGCATCGAAAGTAACAACAACGGTAAAGCGTAACGGAGAAGTAATTTTTTATGCTAAGCCTGAAAGCGGCTATGCTTTTATCGGTTGGTATAAGAGTGAAACTGCACCAGAACCGACGATAGCGGTTAAAGATTGTTTCTTAGATAAGGGCGTCTATTCTAAAAAGATGACGATACAATATTCTGACATAAAGACATATGCATTGTATGCAAGATTTAAAGCTTTGTATACGGTAGAAGCCAAAGCGATGTACAACAACGAAAATGTTGTTAAAGCCGGTACTGTACAGGTTGACAACGAAAAAGCCGGTAATATTTCATCTAAACCTGTTATGGAAGGCGAAAATGTAACAGTTAAGGCAAGTGCCAATAACGGTTACAAGTTTGCCGGTTGGTATACGGACGAGGCTTGTAAAAAACCGTATTTCAAGGAAAACAACAATGTTTCACCTATAACCTTAAATAAAGTTAGCAAGGGAATCACTCTGTATGCTAAGTTTGTGAGCGATTCAACTACAATCTATTTTTATAACTCTAATGATAAATGGACGAATGTCTATGCGTATATGTGGGGCGATGGTAACAATAATAATAAGGGCAGTGACACTACATTCGGAAAGCCTATGAGGCATTTAGGCGGAAAAGTATGGGAATACTCATATTCTTCATCTGAGAGTTGGAAAAATGTTATTTTTTCAAATGGTAGCACTGGCACTGATAATCAATCCAGAGATATAACTTTACAACAAGACAAAAAATATTTTAAGAATGATGACTGGCAGCCAAGCAGTGATATTAAGCATACAGTTACTGTTTCAAATGTAGAGAATGCTGATATTACTGTTACCACAGGTTCTAATACGATAGCAGAGGGCGGTTCATGTGAGGTTTATGACGGTACAAGTCTTACTCTTAATGCTACAAGTATTGCAGGCGGTAATTATTGTAACTTTATTGTAACTAAACCGTCAGGTGAATCAAAAACACTTGAAGGTAATCCTTCAACCTATCTTGTCGATGGTTCAGACATAACTGTAAGTGCAACATTTTCTTCATCCTCATCTGTCAAGACATTCTATTTTGAAAATACTCTTAATTGGAGCAAATTTTATATATATTATAGTGACAATTCTGTAAACTGGCCCGGTAAACAATTAACGACTATAGTTGGATCTCATAACGAACATAATATTTATTCTGTTGATTTGGATACTTCAAAAATTAAATTTGTCGTATTAAGCAACGGAGGTTCTGGAGAAAATCAAACAGTTGATATTGAATTGAATCAATTCGGAAGTAATAACGCTTGCTGGATTTCTAATGAAAGTAATAGTAATAGCGATCAAAGGAAAAAAGTAGGCGGATACTACACCTTTACTCCTTAGCAACTGACTTAAACTATTAGTATTAGCACTTAAGATTTTGAATGTGAGTGTGTAAGGGTTAATGATTTTGGTTTAATTTATTAAAACGGAGGTGAAACCATGAAGAAATCTAAATTTACACTTGTTATTGTACTCGGACTTGTACTGTGTTTGTTGTGTGGAACAACTACGACTTTTTCGTGGTTTAATCGTCCTGATGTGCAAAAGGGCGACTCCCTCTCTTGGCGCGGAGATTACAATGTGACCAACGGAGAAGATATTACTGCTGTTACTTATGATGCTTCAAAACCTGACGGCAGTGAGTATAGTGCTGTTCCGTTTGATTTTAAAACTACGACAACTGTTCCCGCCCATGAAACAAAATATTTCTGTACAGAGGTAAAGAACACGGGAACGGCTTCGCAGTCAATTTCTTTGTTCCTTAATAATTCGGATACTAACACCCTTTCTGTCGGCGTGAACAGCCCCCTCAGAACCTACAGGAGATTTACCTCCGATTCACAAACAACATCTTATGTTACCAAGACACCGAGTAATGTGAATAAGAAGAATTTGTATATAGCTACTAATGTTCCTGACCCTACGAAGTACACTATGCACACTTGGAAGAATGTAGATACCGATCCTACTGATAAAGAACTTAGCGGATACATTGAAGGTAAGTCTGTTAATTATGATAATGTAGATTATAAAATATCATATGTTACAATTTCTACGGAACACGACCACGCGAAGCTTTGGCTTGGTATTGGTGATTCTAAAAAGTGGTTCGGTAATGATTTAGTAATTACAGCTCAGAATAATACTTATGTTTTTAAAGAAAATGAATCTACAGCTATGAAACAGTCAGATCCGTCTGCCGGAATTTCAAGTTTTTATTCTAGAGCAGAAGCTGTAGTAGGTGAGACATTTGACTTAAGCGCAAAGGCACAGGGTACGGTGACTTACACATCGTCAAACATTGGTGTCGCAACAATTGATAATAACGGTAAGGTTATTGCCAATAAGGCAGGCAAGACTACTGTTACTGTTACATCTACGGGTGCGTACGGTGATAAAATAACGGCAAAATGTGAGCTTACCGTAAGCAAAGAACCGGTTAAAAGCTCGTATATTCCGATTGTTACGAATATGAAGATTGAAGGCACCACCGACAGCGATCCTGTTGTTACAAAGGTGTATTGGTATATCAAAAACGATACAGCATCCGACGCTGAATATTCACTTGGCGATCTGCAAATTTCACTTTAAAATTTTAGATTTTTAAATTTACAAAAGGGTTGTTTTTACAGCCCTTTTTTATTATAATTTATAATCGGTAGCAGAGAATAAAATCCGCCCGCAAGCAAGGGTAGAAAAAATATATAGTGTTTGCAACAAAATCCGATAAATGTTGCAAAGTTGTTGTTATTCTGTAGGGGCGTTCATCGTGTCAAGTGCAACATGGTAACCACCTGTGCAAGGACATGGTATACAAATTCACAATCTTGAAATCTTGCGGTGAATACGCTTGCCGGATGACGAG
>NZ_DBLZMS010000012.1:388-45027 GCF_057037865.1 Ruminococcoides sp. | reverse complement strand
TCACAAAGTAATCATCCGCTCCACATTAAAAGGTACTCAAAAACGAGTACCTTTTCTTTTTGCAAAAATTAAAAAATAAAACAACCAGATGGGAATCGAAAGCCCGTTTAGAAAACAGTTCAGCGAACTGTTTTTAGGGCGTAGCGTTGATCCAAGTTAAGCCTAAACGCTTTAGACAAAGACGAGATTTGCAACTTTCGTACCACAAAGTAATCATCCGCTCCACACGAAAAGGTACTCAAAACTGAGTACCTTTTCTTTTTGCACATTTTACTGCGTTCAAATTTAAACACAACATCAATCAAATCAGAGCATTTTTATAAAGCTTACAATCTAATTGCAAAGGGAGAACACGGTTCTTCCCTACAAAATGACAACTACTTTGCTTCATTTATATATTATTTGACTAAATTAAAATCTTACCAATCAAAACTTTTTCTTCAATTTGGCAAGCTTTTTTTCGGCATCTTTATATCCGCCTTTGACGGCTTTTTCGTAGGCTTTTACTGCCTCTTCCCTATTGCCTGTTTTTGCATAATATTCACCCAAAGCGAATGATGCTGACGCTATGCCGTTATCGGCGGCAATTTTATAGTACTCCATTGCAAGTTTCGGATTTCGGGTAACACCTCTGCCGTCCATAAGAATATCTGCAATTTTGGACGCTCCATTCGCACTGCCAAGGTCTGCGGCTTTTTTGTACCACATAGCCGCCTGTTCGGGATTTTTGACACCGTTCACGGAAAATTCAGCCATCCACAATACGGCAGGAAGATAATCGAAATCGGTTGCAAGGGTATTCATTATATTTTTAGCACGGGCAACGGTTTCAACGGTCGGATTTTTCAAAAGCCGTCTTGCCTTCATGTATTCAAGCTCGCACATTTCTTTTCTGTTCTGAACGCTTGTACCGTGCAGAATCGTGTTTACATCGCTCTTAAATTCACCGTCATTCGGTTTTTCAGGGGGCTGATATTTTTTCATTTTATCAAACAAGCTCATAACTCTCCTCCTTACCGTTTTCTGCTTATCATATATTTTACTTCAATATTACGAATACACAATTTTTATCATATCAACACATTCAGAAGAAACATATGATAGCATCAAGGCCGGCGGATGATATCCGCCCCTACAAGTTTGTCATTCTACATTAAGATTATAAATGAAAACTGCGAATTTATAAATCTGTTTGGGCATTATATTCAAAAAGCATATTGATTTTATCCTTAAATTCGATTATAATTTACTTGTAAACATAAAAACCACTTGTTTTTTAAGGAGATAACGATGAATATATTTGACAACATTGCCGCTAATCTTTCATTAAAGTATGAAAATTCGGAATTTTATAAAAACAAACTCATCAAACGATACAAGCCACTCATCACACCTGGTGTGAAGTCACAGGACGAGCTTATCATTTCTCTTGAAAAGCACTTTGACCTTGAACTGACCGACAAGGCTGTTATGAGCAAGACTTTTCTTGAACTCTGCGTTATGGGCAACATTGATTGTGATGAGCCTGATATGATTGATTTTGAGATTTACAGAGTTGTGAGGAATTCAAAGAGCGAAGCACTTTATGCCTGCGAAAAATATGACCTCGATGATGACGATATTTTCATCATCTTTGAGGAGCATAACAACTTCTTTATCAGTAACTCGCAGATTGTCGAGATGCTGCTTATCATCAAAGAGGGTGTTTCTGCCGAGGACTATGAAAATGAAACTCCCGAATTTCTCAACTACATCCGTGTCTGCTGCTACTTCTGCCAGACAAACTTTTTCAAGCTCAACAAGGCTGTTACATATGACGAGTTCGATATGATTGACATTTCCGAAGACGAAAGTGATTCTGACGATGCCGATTATTTTGACGAATCTGAAGATGAAGCTGACGATTTCACAGATGCAATTGAGTTTTAATTTTTGAATTTTCACTTTTCGACTTAACAAAATAGCAAAAAAATTACGAGGAAGGTTTTATGCCTTCCTCGTTTTTGTTTACTGCAAATCACTTTCTGAAAGATGAATTCTATCAAAAGTAGCGTCTTTAAAATCGTCTGAAAATGCATTTATTACCAAGTTATGTAAGTTGTAGTAGTACTGAATACCATTTTCATTAAATACATATGTTGTTTCGTTGCTGTTCTTACATTTTCCAACCAACCTGTTAGAAACAACAGGATTTGCGTCAATCAATGGTGCAATCAAAACAGCCGCCAAAACACATAATATCACTACAGGTATCACTATTTTTATTGGAGCAGGTTTCTTTTTCGGATTAACCTGAACAAAATTCTGAGAATATTCAACATTTGTACTACTATCTGAATTAGCAGAATTATTTACAGTCACATTTTGAACATTACTGTCTGTTGTGTTTGTCACAGGTTCAGTTGAACTATTAACACTGTCACTTGGCTCTGCCGCAGAAACAAATTATTCAAGAAACGAGCTTATCAATGTAATCCTCAGTCACGGCGTTAAAAACATCATAATAGAATAATCAAACTTTTTATTGGGAAGGAGAAATCCTTCCCTTTTTTCATACTACGGACTGAACCGCAACAACTTTAAAGCAATGTTCCTCATTGTCTGCATAAATCTGCGCCGAGAAGAACTCGTCCATATTGCAGAAAAGTCCATACGATTCAATTCCTACATCTTCATCCCTGTCAAGTCGAGCAAGCACTTCGTTGATTTCATCGGTAAATGCAACGATTTCTCCCACATTTTCGGGAATCCACTGCACACCGTCAATTCCGATTATCATTTCCTCATCCCACTTTTTGCGGCACTTTTTAAATGCTTTTTCATCATCAACATAAATATATCTTTCGATTATATTCTTGATTTCCTCAGCCTCATCGTGATACTTTTCAAAATCAAATGCGATAACAAGAAACATTTCACTATTCCACAAATTTGAAATTGCGAAGTCCTTTTTCTCAACAATGTCGCCAAAATCAAAAACATTGTCCATACAGGTTTTATCGTCAATGTACTGGGATAACCACAAATCAATGCCGTCAAAATAAGCTATTTTTCCGTACTTGAAGTCCTTTTCGCCAGAATTTTCAAGGCAATCAAAAATGCTTGGAACTCTATCAGGAAAACACGCCACCGTGATAAATTCCTCATCGGAACAGTTGCCGATATTCACAAATTTTCCGCTGCAGGTGATGTCAATTGTGAATCCGCCGTGATTACCGAGCTTCTGGATTATCTCGCCCGCACTTTCGTCTTCGGTTTCAAAAAGCGTTTCATCGCCCTCAATATCAATATGCAAATCAAAGTCAGCATTTTCACATCTCTTCGACATCGTTGCATAGGAAAGCAGCGCCAAAAGGTATGCACGGATACCCTTGATTGCTTCGGGATTTTGCGGTGCGTTTTCAAACACAAGCTTTTCGTGGATCTTTCTTTTACAATTCATTAACATAATAATTTCCGCCTTTCATTAACTTAGTAACAATTATTGTTATTGCCCTTTTAATTAGGTTTTTCCTTTTCTTTTCTTTAATAATATTATACCATAAACCACTGTCCCATTATCTACCCTCTGCTCTAAAAAACGGCTTATTTATGCGGTTTTTTTGCGAAAATTCTTCATTTATTAAAAACAGAGCATCTTGACAAATGTGTGAATTTTTTGTATAATCAAAGAGTTTGTTTTTATAGGAGAGAATTCGTTTATGGAAAGAGAAAATTTTAAATCCCGACTTGGGTTTATCCTTGTAAGTGCGGGTTGCGCTATCGGAATCGGCAATGTGTGGCGATTTCCGTATGTTGCAGGACAGAACGGCGGCGGACTATTTGTACTTTTGTACCTAATCTTCCTCGTTCTTATGGGAGTTCCTGTTTTGACAATGGAACTTGCAGTCGGAAGAGCGAGCAGAAAAAGTGCTGTTCTCGGCTACAAAAAACTTGAAAAGCCAAAGAGCAAGTGGCACATTCACGGCTGGTTCTGTATGCTCGGATGCTACCTTTTGATGATGTACTACACCACGGTTTCGGGTTGGATGACGAGCTACTTCTACAAATTTGCGACGGGTTCATTTGAAAGCGGAATGACCTCGGAGCAAGTTGGCGGAGTATTCAACGAATTGCAGTCAAATCCGCTTGAAATGGTAATTTGGATGGCGATTATCACCGTCCTCGGATTCCTTGTTTGCAGCAGAGGTATTCAAAAGGGCATTGAAAAAGTCAGCAAAGTTATGATGATTGCGTTGCTCATACTCATTCTTGTACTCGCAGGCAACAGCTTATTCCTTTCGGGTGCAGGCGAGGGACTCAGCTTCTACCTTATTCCCGATTTGGACAAGGTGAATGAAATCGGACTTGGCAATGTTATTTCATCCGCTATGAATCAGGCATTCTTCACACTCAGCCTTGGCATTGCGGCAATGGAAATTTTCGGCAGTTATATGTCAAAAGACCACGCTCTGCCGAGTGAGTCAATCAAAATTTGCGCACTTGACACATTTGTTGCGATTATGGCAGGTCTTATCATCTTCCCCGCTTGTTTTTCATACGGTGTTCAGCCCGACCAAGGCCCTGCTCTGATTTTCGTAACACTTCCGAATGTGTTTGTAAATATGGCCGGCGGAAGAATTTGGGGTACTCTGTTCTTCCTGTTTATGACTTTTGCGTGCTTCTCAACAATCATTGCCGTGTTTGAAAACATCATTTCGTTCTGGATTGATATGTTCGGCATCAGCAGAAAGAAGTCTGTTCTTATCAACACAATCATCATTCTTATCGCAAGTTTGCCGTGTGTGTTCGGTTTCAACATTTGGAGCGGTTTCCAAATTTTCGGTCAGAATGTTCTCGGTATGGAAGATTTTCTCGTAAGCAATATCCTTCTTCCTGTAGGTTCGCTTGTGTATCTCCTCTTCTGCGTTACAAAATTCGGTTGGGGATTTGACAACTACCTTGATGAGTGTAACACCGGTAAAGGCATTAAATTTTCAAAGGCTTTAAAGCCGTATTTCAAGTATGTACTCCCTGTTCTTGTACTGATTTTGATTGTTCAGGGATTCATAAAATAAGTTAATATATTTCTTTAAAGGCAAAATCCCGACAGTATGTTTTTGATACTGTCGGGATTTTTTATGTCCGCATTTATTAAATTTACTTTTTACGATTAAACTTTTTCACCTTTTCGGAAAGCTCGACAAGCTCTTCTTTTGAAAGTTCGGGAAGGCGCTCAAGATCATCAAGAAACTTTGCACTGCTTTCGTCAGCACGAAGTTTTGTACTTTCCACATAGTAGCTTGTGATTACGCCCGGAACTACTGCAATGATAAGAATTGAACATATCGAAAGAAAGATTGAAAGCACTCTGCCGACAAGCGTTGTTGCAAGCACATCTCCGAGTCCGATTGTTGTGGCAACGCTGAAGCAGTACCATATGCTGTCAAAAAGCCGAGTTATGTTCGGCTCAAAAATCCATATTGCAACACTCACCGCAAAAAACACGATAACATAACTGCACAAAAGCTTAATTGCGCCTGTCCGTTTGAGGACAATTTTCAACAGTTTTGTCTTTTTCAAAGCACCACCCCATTTGTATAAATTATAGCAATTAAAATTACCTCCGTCAAGGCGGTGGATATACAGCTTTAAGAATAGAATCATTTGAAAGTGAAATTGTCCTATCGGACAGTTGCGGATGACATACCGAATAAAAATAAAACCGACCTGTCATAACAACAAGTCGGCTTTACTTCTGAAATATAAAATGAAATGAAAAATTAAAATTAACGATTAATCAGAATATTTTCTGATTTTGAGATGAATTCCCCTGTCATCGGCAATTTTCTGACAAGCCTTGATGTCTTCTTCGGGAATTGTATCTACGATTGAAAACTGCGTATGTTCAAAATACTTCTTTGCATCCTCTGCAAATTTGAGCATTGACTCATACGCATGGTCAAAAACAGGACGGCAAACTTCGTCATACTTTTCCGATGAACAGGTATTGAGGCTGATTGAAACAGAATCAATATACTTTGAAATCAACTCAGCTGTGGGCTTGTTGTTGATTCTGTCAGAAAGACCGTTTGTGTTGAGTCTGAGTTTGATGTCGGGGTGCTTTTCCCTTACATATTTTGCGGTTTCAAGCATATTGTCAAGAGCTGAAGTCGGTTCGCCGTAGCCACAGAATACAAGCTCCTTGTAGCCTGTGAAATCAAAATCATCAACAGCCTTTTTAATATCCGCCATACTCGGATCATGCTTGTGCCAGAGTGTATCTGCACTGCCGACCGAATCGGTATTGTTGCGGATACAGAATGTGCATCTGCAAGGGCATTTGTTCGTCAGATTAGCATAGATAGATGTTTTGTACACATAAAGAATATCTGCCATTATGTTTTCTTCTCCTTATTGAAACTCACATTAAAGCGAGAGTTTTTTCTTGAAATTGATTTTATCAAGACCGATGCCTACAACAATGTAGATTAATGCTCCTACACCGGGCTGCAACCAGCAAGTGGGAAGTTCCGCAATTGCGGCACCAAAGTCATACATAAGACCGTTTGCAATAAAGTAACCGCCGATTGTAACGATTGTTGTTGGAATGAGCATAAGAAGTGATGACGGACTGATGATTTTTTCATCTTTGCCACGCTTCTTCATCGCCATTCTGCAAAGCACAAACGGAACTGCGTTGACAGCCTTGATAATAGCTGTTGGGATTGCCCAATGCGGATAACCCGAAATAAGGTCGGCAAGAGCGCCGCCGATTGATGATGCGATAATTCCGAAAGGTCCGGGAAGGATACTTGCGGCGAGATAAATCATAGAGTCGCCTGCATGAGAATATCCAAGCGGTGACGGAATCTTGATAAAAGCAGTTGTAACGGTAATAAGAGCCGCACACATTGCCGTAATTGCAATCAGCTTTACATTATATTTTGAATCGGTTTTTGAAACAGTTTTAGCAGTCATAGTAATTTCCTCACAAAAGCATTTTTAAATGTTTTTCAAATTCAATACCCTCGTTGCGGTGAATACCGAGTTTAACGGTTTCACAAAGAGAGGTCTGTATGAATTTTACCGCCAGATTTACGGTATCTTTCAGGCTGTCACCACGGAGCAGTCCAGAAAAGACAACCGAGGCAAACAAATCACCTGTACCCGAATAGCTTCCGCCCGTCTTTTCACAGCTGACACAAAACACCTCATCATCGGCTGCAATAAGATTGTTAATCTTTGTAACCTCATCGGAAATTTTATGCTCAATGCCTGTAACAATCACGGTTTTCACCTTGTAGAGTTTCAAAAGCTTTTTGGCAAGCTCTGCAACCGTATCAAGAAAATCGGGAGAATCGGCATTTTTAATCAGTTCTGAATAGTCGGTATCGCACAGAATACAACATTCGGTAAGGTTCGGGGTGATTACATCGGCAACAGAAACGAGTTTTTTCATCTTTTTGCCGAGAGTTTCGGTATAAAGACTGTAGGTTCTTCCGCCGTCACCGAGAACCGGATCCACAAGTACAAGCGTGTTGTCGGTTTCAAAGCTGTCTATAAATGAAAGAATTTTGTCCACCTGCTTTTCACTTGAGAGGAAACCCGTATAGATTCCGTCAGGCTGAAAGCCGAGTTTTTTCCATTCACTTGTGTAATAATCAAGCTTATCAGTGCAATCGTTGCAGTAAAAGCTTTCAAATCCCGTCTGACTTGTCAAAACGGCTGTCGGCATAGGACACGCCTGAATGCCCATTACGGACAAAACAGAGATTGCCGCCGTCAGCGAACACTTGCCAAGTCCCGAAAGATCATTGATTAATACAGCTTTTTTTGTCATCATACCACGCCTTAAAATTTCTGAACAGTTCAACATTTATCTTGTGATGTTGTCATTATACAACACCACTGTCATTATTTGTATGTACAATTTTCAGAATTTTTATAGGTACAGTTTGTAAGATGCAAAAAAAGACACCTCACATTGAAGGTGCCTTTTCATATTTATAAACTGATTTTCTGTTAAAACTCATAATGTGACCACATAGAGATTATTTTTACGATTTTTTCTTCCTCATAAACCATATAGACAAGTCTGTGCTGAGAATTTATTCTGCGTGAATAGCATTGTTTCAAATTTCCGATAAGCCGTTCATAAGGCGGTGGATTTTGAAAAGGATTTTCGCTGATAAGTTCAAGTAAATTCTGCACATTACGCTTTAATGCAGGATACTGCTTGATTTTCTCCTTATCCTTTTGGGCTGATTTTGTAATCATCAGCTTATAATTACCACTCAAATTCTTCACACTCCTCAAGCGGAGTTTCAATTCCGTCCTTTAATTTTTCACTCATACCGGGAATTGAATTAAGATACATTGTTTCAACAAGATTATTATAATCTTCTTCACTTATAAGAACAGCATTTCCGCTTTTGGTGCTGATGTTTATAGGTTCATTATACTTTACAGTCTGATCAATCAATTCAAAAATTTGTTTTCTGAAATTAGTTACATTAGTATTAATCATAAACGCACCTCCTATATTACTATATGTACATTATAGCGTACATATAGTAGAAAGTCAATATTTTTACAACAAAATTCCGCAATCGGTCGGGTTGGTTTTCTTAATCATATGTCCCTCTTCGTGCATTGTCGTGGCAGTTTTGGTTTGTCGGAGTGCATTTTTGGCTTTATCAACAAAGCAGACATAAAATGATTGTACAGTTTACCGATATAATTAAAGGTCGGAATATTGTATAATTATTTACATATTCTATTTATCGTGGGTTGATATGTATGTGGAAAGAACTTCGTACACAGCATGAAATTGACAATTTCATGAAAGAAATTATCGGATTTCACGACAGTTGCATAAAAGAAATAAAATATTCAAGCGGTGCTTATGTCGAAACGAATCTGTCAATGTCGCCGGTAAACACAAAGCGTACATTAACAGTTCTTATTCAGCGACAATTTGAGGATATTTCCGCACTTGAACTTGAATTTTCCGAACTTGAATATATAAGCATGTATCCCGTGAAGCAAGATTACACCTGTGAAATATTGAATGCATCATTTTTCGTAAAAGACGGTCTTATTTATTGGTGCGACAACGGTGATGTAAAGGAAGATGACATACACAATTATAAAGGCACGGTCATCTGCTCAAAGAAAGTTCGTTGGAGAAATGCAAGCGAGCTTATCGGTAAAAGAGATTTTTATAAAAGTGCAAACGAATAACAGACAGCAATTTAAAAGCAACGAAGTTTTTTCTCCGTTGCTTTTTTGTTAGCCTATAAAATCATTAAAAGATTTTTGTGCTATATCCGATACTATTCTCTGCATTTCACAACGGGAATTTGCGTTCCTCGCTCTGTCAATGCAGCTTTCACGGTACTTTTTCGGCATACTTGAAAAGACAAACATTGCGTCGGGATTTTCACCGAGTGCCATTGTAAAACCAAGCGGCAAATCCCATTTTTCTCCGAGTATTTCTGCAGTTCTGTTCACCGTAATCACCCCTGTTTTAGTTTTTGCATAGGGATTTAAGATACAACAGAGAATAATCGGAAATCATAAACCGAAAATAAAATTACTTCTGCTCTGCAACAACAGCAAAGAATACAAGGTCGGAGTCGCTGTCATTAATAAGGCGGTGTGTATGACCTTTCGGGCAATAGTGGCACACGCCTGCCTCAACTCTTTCATACTCGCCGTCCATAAGCACCTTGCCTGTTCCCTCAATGATGTAGAACATTTCGCAGTTGCCCTCGTGAGTGTGAAGTCCGATTGACGCACCGCTTTCAAGGCGACCGTGCATAATCATATTTCTGTCATCCGTGAATTTCTTTACGGCATACGCCTTTTCTCCGCCTTTAAAATTCGGCAAAATCTGTTCTTCCATATGTTTAAAATCAATAATCATATCTCTTGTCCTCCTGATTAAATTGAAATTTTAAAGTTCTTTATAATAAGGACAGATGTCCTCATAGTGACCGTCTTTCATCAAAAAACCTTTCGGAATAACTCCGAGTTTTACAAAGCCAAGGCTTTCATAAAGTTTTCTTGCAGGTTTGTTGGTTCTCACAACAGCATTGAACTGCAAAATTTTGAAGCCGTATTTTTTAGCACGCCCAAGGCAATCCGACACAAGCTTTCTGCCGACACCTTTTCCCCTCGACGATGAGGAAACCGCATAGCTTGCATTACAAATATGACCGCATCTGCCGACATTATTCGGATGAAGAATATACATTCCGAGAACCTCGCCGTTTTCATCGGTTGCAACGGGACAACAAGTTTGCTCTGCAAAAAACTTTTTTCCGCTTTCAAAATCAAGTTCTTCAGTCTGCGGAAAGGCAACTCCGTCCCTTACAACTTCATTCCATACGGAAACCATACCCTTAATATCATTTTCCCCGTATTCTCTCACGGTAATACTCATTTTCAGTCACCTCGGGTTAATTTTAGCACTATAAGTTAAAATTTTCAATCCAAACGGCTGAAATATTTACTATTTTTACCTTTTTAAAATTGCAAATTAATCTTGAAATTTGTCGAAAGATACTGTATAATCTATTTATAGAATTGAATAAGAATGATCTTATCAAGAGTGACTGAGGGGACAGGCCCTGTGAAGTCCGGCAACCTGCGTATGCAAGGTGCCAAATCCTGCGGTATTTACCGAAAGATGAGTAAACACAGCACCTTTCGGATGAACGGTGCTTATTTTTTTGGAAGGAGTTTTCTAAATGGCTAAACATTTATTTACATCCGAGTCTGTAACGGAAGGTCATCCCGACAAAGTGTGTGACCAGATTTCCGACGCAGTTCTTGACGAAATCCTCTCTCAGGATAAAAACGCCCATGTTGCTTGCGAGGTTACGGCTACAACAGGCATGATTCATGTTATGGGTGAAATTTCAACCGATTGCTATGTTGACATCGCAGATGTTGCAAGAAAGGTTGTAAACAACATTGGCTACAACGATCCGAAGTGCGGTTTTGACGGCAACACCTGTGCGGTTCTCACATCAATTGACGCACAGTCACCCGACATTGCAATGGGCGTAAACGAAAGTCTTGAGCTTAAAGACGGCGAAAGCGATACCGACAATCAGATCGGTGCAGGTGATCAGGGCATGATGTTCGGTTATGCGTGTGATGAAACACCCGAACTTATGCCGATGCCAATTTCTCTTGCCCACAAGCTTGCAAAACAGCTTACAAAGGTAAGAAAAGACGGCACTCTTTCATATCTCCGTCCTGACGGCAAAACTCAGGTTACTGTTGAATATGACGATGACAAGGTTGTTGGCATTGACACGGTTGTAATTTCAACACAGCATGATGAAGATGTTACACTTGAGCAGATTAGAAAAGACCTTATCGAGTATGTTATCAAACCGATTATCCCTGCTGAGCTTATGAACGAGAACACAAAGATTTTCGTAAACCCGACAGGCAGATTTGTAATCGGCGGTCCTGTCGGCGACTCAGGTCTTACAGGCAGAAAGATTATTGTTGATACCTACGGCGGATTTTCTCGTCACGGCGGCGGTGCATTCAGCGGTAAAGACCCGACAAAGGTTGACCGCAGTGCCGCTTACTACTCAAGATATATTGCAAAGAACATTGTTGCCGCCAAGCTTGCCAAGAAGTGCGAAATTCAGCTTGCATATGCAATCGGTGTTGCAAAGCCTGTTTCAATAATGGTTGACACATTCGGCACATCAAAATATTCAAACGAAGAACTGGCAAACGCTGTTGAAAAGGTATTTGACTGCCGTCCGCAGTCTATCATCAGACAGCTCAAGCTCACGGAAACAAAGTATCTCCCACTTGCCGCTTACGGTCATATGGGCAGAGAAGAACTCGGTGTTGAATGGGAAAAGACAAATAAGGTTGACGAGCTTTTAAAGGTTGTCGGCTAATAGAATTAAATTGTTCGATAATTTCGGGAATAAGGTTTGTGTACAAACGCAAATTCTTGTTCCCGATTTTTTTATTTAAAAAAATATTGTTGATAAATTGTACAAACAATTATAAAGCTACGCTCGGGCGTGATATGTTTTGTGGGCATTACAAACTACCTACACGAATTGGGTACGGTGGCTCGCTGTGGGGGCGGATACTATCCGCCCCCTACATTCTCATAACAACATATATTTCAAATATAAACACAAAAATCCCGATTAACTTTTTACGGTTAATCGGGATTTTGATTTTTTATGTAGATGTTGTTTTAATTCTTAATCAGAATTAAACTTCTGCAATAACCTCAACTTCAACAAGGACATCCTTTGGAAGCTGTTTTACTGCAACACAGCTTCTTGCCGGCTTTGATGTGAAATACTTGCCGTAAACCTCATTGAAAGCACCGAAATCTTCCATATTTTTTAAGAAACAAACTGTCTTAACAGCTTTTTCAAGTGAACTGCCTGATGCCTCAAGAACATTTTTAAGGTTTGTGCAAACCTGTTCTGTCTGAGCCTCAATTGTTGCAGCCTCAACATTGCCTGTTGCAGGGTTAATTGCAATCTGACCGGATGTAAAAACAAGACCGTTTACCTTTACAGCCTGTGAATACGGACCGATAGCATCGGGAGCATTTTTAGTGTAAACCTTTTCCATTATAATGACCTCCTGTCAATATATTAAAAATTACTGATTAAACAAGCTTAAAGCCTGCGTCAACAAGTGCGTCGTGAATTTCTTTAATCTGAGCAAAATCTCTTGTTTCAAGAACAACACGGAGGTAACAACCGTTTACATCCGTACCCTCTCCGCCTCTTTCGTGGTGGATAGAAATTACATTTGCACCCTTTTGTGCAATAATATTTGAAACGGCAACAAGCTGACCGGGCTTATCCTGAAGTTCAACGCAAACAGTCTGCTGTCTGCCTGTCATAAGAAGTCCACGCTTGATAACTCTTGAAAGGATTGTAACATCAATGTTACCGCCTGATACAACGCAAACAACCTTCTTGCCCTTAACAGGGAGCTTGTTGAACATTACAGCAGCCAAAGGAGCTGCGCCTGCGCCCTCGGCAATCATCTTCTGTGACTCAATAAGCTTGAGAATTGCAGATGAAATTTCGTCATCGCTTACTGTTACGATATCATCAACATACTTCTTCACATATTCAAATGTATGCTCACCCGGTTCTTTAACCTGAATACCGTCGGCAATTGTAGAAACGCTGTCAAGATGAACAGGCTCGCCGTTCTTGATTGACTCAACCATTGAAGGAGCGCCCTCTGCCTGAACACCGTAAACCTTAATGTTAGGATTAAGGCTCTTGATTGCACAGGCAACACCCGAAATAAGTCCGCCGCCGCCGATTGCACATACAACAGCGTCAACATCGGGCATTTCGTTCATAATTTCGATACCGATTGTACCCTGACCTGCAATTACATTTTCATCGTCAAACGGGTGGATAAATGTATAGTTCTTTTCATCACGAAGTCTTAAAGCCTCGTTATAAGCGTCATCATAAACACCCGGAACCATACAAACCTCGGCTCCGTAGTTCTTAGTAGCCTCAACCTTTGAAATAGGTGCACCGTCAGGCAGACAGATAAGCGACTTGATACCGTACTTTGTAGCAGCAAGTGCAACACCCTGAGCGTGGTTGCCTGCAGAACAGGCAATAACACCTCTTGCCTTTTCTTCTTCGGTAAGCTGAGAAATCTTGTAGCCTGAACCTCTTACCTTAAATGAACCTGTAATCTGAAGATTTTCGGGTTTGAGATAAACATCACAATCATCACAAATACCCCTTGCCTGAACGATATTAGTCTGTCTGATAACATCCTTCAAAACATATGATGCGTGATAGATTTTGTCTAATGTAAGCATACCAATTACTTCCTTTTCTATATGTATCCATTGCTTATTTTAATACAACAAGGCTTTAAAATCAAGTTTTTTTGGAATAAACAAAGGGAATTTTTGCAGGATTTTTTAAAGTCTTATTCATAATTCGCAAACAGAATATAAAATATTAATGATGAACAAATAAAAACACCTGCTTACAAGCGTAAACAGGCGTTTCTATGAAATTATGAAATTGGTATTAACTAATTGAATACTTACAGCCTAAGTTAAGCAAGTGATGCGCCAAGCTTTTTGCAAGCCTCAAGGGCATCGTCATCGGGAGCATCGTTACAGATAACGCTTTCGCAAACAAGGTTTGCACCGTCACCCTTACAGGTGTCCTCCCAGTTTCTCATCCATTCACCGTCACCCCAGCCGTATGAACCGAAGAGGGCAATGCTTTTGCCGTTTAATGCACTTTCACATTCATTGAAAACAGGCTCAAACTCGCTGTCCTCAAGAACCTCCGCACCCATTGCAGGACAACCGAATGCAATGCCGTCAAAATCTGCAACCGATGAAGAATCAAAATCGTTTACATTTGCAAGAGTAACTTCTGCGCCTGCGGACTTTGCACCCTCGGCAACGGCTTCCGCCATCTGCTCTGTGTTACCTGTACCGCTCCAGAATACTACTGCTACTTTACTCATATTATATACTCACCTTTCAGTTTTTGTACTTGATTACACTTTAAGTCAGTTACATGCAACCGTCAGTTTCTGAATAGGCGTGCCCTGTAACCACTTAGAGTAATAGATGTCAGAACATTTTTTGAATTTGGCGAACTCTTTGGCTGCTTTTTCTTCATTACCGTAAACCTTCCAGCAACCTGAATATTTACAGCAATTTCCTTTATGAAGAATAAAGCCACGGACATCTTCGGGAGGATAACCGAGGAACAGTCCGATTTCGTGCGGGAACTCGGTTGAGTCTTTAAGTCGGTGGCGAAGCTCCCTTATACAGCGTGCGGCATCGTGTGAATGATACCCCTGCGACTCAAGCAGCTTGCACGCATATTCATCGGACAAATCAACAGCAAGCTTGGACGGGCGAAAAATATAGATTAAAGCCTTTCCGTTGCTGAACTTCAGTGGCAGAACTTTTATTCCCTTTTTGCAGAACATTTTATTCAGCTTTCTCACATCACATTCGCACTCAAGCCGTGATGAGTACGGACAGTTAAAAAGGTTAGCCGTTTTTATTCCTGCAAGCGTTGGGGAACAATGCTTGATAATTAAATCTTCTGACATCTTTTCCTCTAAATAATTGAATGAATGATTTGAATAGAATTGAATAAATACACCACAGTGATTATCCGATAATTGTTTTACAGTTAGCTTTTGCTAACTTAATTCCATAAGCAAGACTTGTTTGTTGTCTTTATCTTACAGTTAAAATATACCATCAATCAATGTTGTTATCGGCTCTTAAAAGGTTTTCTACGCTCCAAACGGACAGACAATTTCAGCAAAGATTTAGGGACAGCAAACGCTGTCCCTGAAAGGAGAAGAGATATTATGAATAATTACCCGGCAAAGTAATCATCAAATACTCTGCGGATATTTCCGCAGTCTGTCAGAAAAGAATATAGGCGTATCTTTTCGACAATGTTATTATAGCACCTTACAAAGTCTTTTTACTGCTCTTTACGGACATATAAGGCTCTGTTCAGACGAGCGATTTTCTGTACTCATTCGGCGACTTGTTCATCACCCTTCTGAAAGCACCCGCAAACTTACTGCCGTTGTTGTAGCCGACAATTCCTGCAATTTCAAGCACACTTTTGTCGGTGTTTTTCAAAAGCGAAGCGGCCTTTTGCATTTTACAGTTCGTTATGTAGCCGTTAATCGTGTCGCCGTAGACACCCTTAAAGCAAATTTTAAGAGAAGTTGAAGAGATGCCGAGCATATCGGCAAGCTCCGTAATTGTTATATGCTCGTCAAGGTGAGCAAGCAGATATTTTTTTGCCTCTTTTGCGGCGGTAACCTGTGAGCGTGAAAAATATCGTCTTTCCTCACTCTCACCCTTGTATTCAAGGCCGCTCAAAAACAAAAGAAGTTCAAGCACCTTAACCTTGTGATAACCCTTTCGGATATTTTCGGGAACGGAATAGAGTTCCGAAAAAATATGCTCAATGCTGATATTTTCACGCATAATTGAGTACGGCTTTTCGGAACAGAATTTCATTTCAAGCTCTTCGGGGCTGACAAAAACATCGTCAAGAATACACGAAAAACACCTTGGCACACGGTTCATATCAATTGCAACCGACACACCGTGGTAGTGGCTCAGCGGACAATATCTGTGTCGGATGTTCTCCGTATTCTTCTGTATCGACAAATCACCCGACGCAAGGTAAAGATATTCGCCGTTTTTGTATTCAAACTCAATTCTGCCCTCCTGACAATGCGTGATGATGAGCATTTCTCTTCCCTTTGCAAGATTAATGTCACAACTTTGCATATGTACATCGTAATACACAAGCTCAATGCCTGAAAACACAGGATACACGGTGACCTCGCAATCGCCCGTGCTGTCCTGTGAACGGTATATGCTGAACGATTCGCAGTGTTCAACAGTCTGTATCATACCGTATGGATTGTCAATTTTCTGCAATACTGCCATAAGGTTGCCTCTCTTCTCCTAAAAGGCCTTATTCCGCCTTCATAACGGTGTATGCGCCTATATCGTTAACTGTCTTTTTGAGGACTTTTTCCTCGATTTCATTTTTCATTCTGACCGTAACCCTGCCGGAAGAAACATCCGCTTCCGCCCACACACCGTCAATTGAATTGAGTGCGTTTTCTACTCTTGCGGAACAGTTTTTACAGACCATTCCGTCAACAACAAGAGTTTTTTCATAGGGATAATGTGACTTATCCTTATCGGCAACCTTGTTTTTCTTAACACTTTCGTCACTTGCACCGCAACATCCGCTTGCAAGCTTTTTCCTGTAACTTCTGATTACGAGAACCACAAACGCAATGAATGCCACGGCAAGTAATCCGTAAAAAACATACTCCATATTTATCTCTCCTTTTATTTTTTACGATTCAGAACAGTTTTGAATACACTTTACACCGTAAAATTTCTTCAACACCAAATTCATAATTTCAATAACAAACAAGAAAGGGTACAGCTTTTTAGCTGTACCCCCTACAAAACATTTACTTATGATTATGGCAGTCACCGTGACACGCACAGTGCGCACAGTTTGCACCGCAGGAGGATTTGCCCTCTTTTTTGTCTTTTACCATACGGGCAACCACAAAAGCAATCACGGCAATAACAATTAATGCAACAATGATTGTGCCGATATTAGCCGCTAACCATTCCAACATATTTATTCCTCCCATTTGTTAATCAATAAATTTATTACTTCTTAGCCGGCTTAACTTTAAGAGTTGTAGCCTCTTTGTAAGGTCTTACGAGCATATAAATCATAAATGCAAATACTGCAACGGCAAAGATAAGACCGATTACATTAAGACCGCCTGCAAAGATTGAACCGAACTGGAATACCATAAATGCAATTACATAAGCAAATACACACTGGTAACCGATTGCGAACCAGAACCACTTGATGTTGTTCATCTCTCTCTTGATAGCACCCATAGCGGCAAAGCAAGGAGCGCAGAGAAGGTTGAAGAGAAGGAACGAGAAACCGCTGAGTCCTGTGAATGCGGCACCGATTTCTGTCCATCCGCCCGGATAAAGGATACCCATTGTACCAACGATGTTTTCCTTAGCAACAAGACCTGTGATGGATGCAACAGTTGCCTGCCAGTTGCCCCAGCCGAGCGGTGCAAAAATCCATGCAAGACCGTTACCGATTGCGGCAAGAATTGAGTTGCCAATTTCGTCCTCACCGAGCATACGGAATGTACCGTCAACAAATCCGAAGTATGTTGTGAACCAAACAAAGATTGTAGAAAGGAGAATGATTGTGCCGGCTTTCTTGATGAATGACCAGCCACGCTCCCACATTGAACGGAGAAGGTTGCCTACTGTCGGAAGATGATAAGCCGGAAGCTCCATTACAAACGGAGCGGGATCGCCTGAGAACATCTTTGTCTTTTTAAGCATAATACCTGAAACTACGATTGCAGCCATACCGATGAAGTAAGCCGATGTTGCAATCCACGGTGAACCACCGAAGATAGCACCTGCAATCATAGCGATGAACGGCTGTTTAGCACCGCAGGGAATGAATGTTGTTGTCATAATAGTCATACGGCGGTCACGCTCATTCTCGATTGTACGGGACGCCATGATACCCGGAACACCGCAGCCTGTGCCGACAAGCATTGGGATAAACGACTTACCCGAAAGACCGAACTTACGGAAGATACGGTCGAGTACGAATGCGATACGAGCCATATAACCGCAGCTTTCGAGGAAAGCAAGGAGAATGAAGAGTACAAGCATCTGAGGAACAAAGCCGAGAACCGCACCTACGCCGGCTACGATACCGTCAAGGATAAGACCGTTGAGCCAGTCTGCACAGTTGATTGCATCAAGGCCGTTGCCGATAAGAACAGGAATACCGGGAACCCAGATTCCGTATGTTGCGGCATCAGGAGCACCGTAACCCTCTTTATAATCTGTGTTGAGATAGTTTGAAACAGCCTTTTCAAGATCAGATTTCTTAGTATCGGGAGTTTCTGTAATTTCAAGAGTTTCTTCATCCTGAACAGAATATGTAACGCTTGCGTCTGAAGGTGTGAGATTTACGAGTTCTGCAAGAGCAGCCTTAGCGGCATCTTCGGAATAATTTTCAGATTCAAGGTCAACAGCTTCGGCAATGTCGTCATTTCCGTACTGAGCATTGAATGCCTCGATAATTGCATCTGAATCGCCGTAGGTTTCTTCAGCCTCGGCAGCCTGTGATGAGCCGATACCGAAAAGGTGCCAGCCGTCACCGAAAAGACCGTCATTTGCCCAGTCAGTTGCGGCAGTACCTACTGTCTGCATTGAGATGTAGTAAACAAGGAACATAATAACCGCAAAAATCGGAAGACCAAGCCAACGGTTGGTTACAACCTTATCAATCTTGTCCGATGTTGTAAGCTTACCCTTGTTTTTCTTCTTATAACAGCTCTTGATGATTGAGGCAATGTAGATGTATCTCTCATTAGTGATGATACTTTCTGCGTCATCATCAAGCTCTTTTTCAGCCGCCTGAATATCTTTTTCAATGTGGTCAATAACATTCTGCGGAATATCAAGCTTTGCAAGAACCTTGTCGTCACGCTCAAAAATCTTGATAGCGTACCAACGCTGCTGTTCCTCGGGCATATCGTGAACCGCAGCCTCTTCAATGTGAGCGATTGCGTGTTCAACAACACCGTTAAAGCTGTGCATGGGGATTGTCTTTGTTGAGCCTGCGGCTTTGATTGCGGCCTCGGCAGCTTCCATAATGCCTGTGCCCTTAAGAGCCGAAATTTCCATAACCTTACAACCAAGCTGTCTTGAAAGCTCATCAATGTTGATTGAATCGCCGTTCTTCTTAACGAGATCAATCATATTGATTGCCACAACAACAGGGATACCGAGTTCTGTAAGCTGTGTTGTGAGGTAAAGGTTTCTTTCAAGGTTAGTACCGTCAATAAGATTGAGAATCGCATCGGGGCGTTCACCGACAAGATAGTTACGAGCAACAACCTCTTCAAGAGTATAAGGTGAAAGTGAATAGATACCGGGCAAGTCCATGATTGTAACATCCTTGTGTTTTTTGAGCTTACCCTCTTTTTTCTCAACAGTTACGCCGGGCCAGTTACCGACAAACTGATTGGAACCCGTGAGTGCGTTAAACAAAGTTGTTTTACCGCAGTTAGGGTTACCTGCAAGAGCAATTTTAATTTCCATATATCAGTTATCCTCTCTTGGATTAGCAAAAGCTAACCGTAATGTTATAAAAATACGGGATTTCTCCCGTAGGATTTGCAAGTCCGAATTACTCAACTTCAATCATTTCAGCATCGGCTTTTCTGAGCGAAAGTTCATAATTTCTTACAGTAATTTCAATCGGATCTCCGAGCGGAGCAACTTTTCTGATGTAAATTTCAACACCCTTTGTGATGCCCATATCCATAATTCTGCGTTTGACAGCGCCTTCACCGTGAAGCTTAACAACCTTTACGGTTTCACCTACTTTTGCCTGTTTTAAAGTTTTCATAACAGTTTCCTCCGTCTTAATTTCAGCATAAAGCCGTATAAAAACACCTCTCGGAACAATTCCGCCGTGTGTTTGTTACATAGAATCAAATCATAATTTTACGAGCCATTTCTTCGCTGATTGCAACTCGTGTTTCCTTTACGTTAACAATAACATTTCCGCCGAGTGACGAAATAACGGTGACCTCTCCGCCGGCAACAAAACCGAGATTTTCAAGGTGCTTTTTAACCTCGGGAGAACCTCCGACTTTCTTTATAATATTGGTTTCACCTGTGTTAGCAAACATCAAAGGCATCATAAAATCAATCTCCTTTAAGTTAGCAGATACTAACAATATTTGTTAATCAAAGGTTAGCTCTCGCTAACCGATTATATGGTACTATAAAACTCGAAATATGTCAATAGGCTTGCGAAAAAATTTTATTTTATTTTGAATTTTGGCAAATTGAATATTTCACATCTGTAATTCGGATATTATTTTTGTTGATTTCGGTAAATCGTTTTTTCATAATTATTGAAAGCACAATTAATTTTATTGATTTTTTGTTCATATCATGATATGATTAGACAATGTAAAGGAGTGCAGAATATGCAATTAAAAGAATCAGGTGAAATGTACCTTGAAACAATATATGTTCTTTCAAAAAAGAGCAATTATATAAGATCAATTGATGTATGTGAAGAAATGGGATATTCAAAGCCGAGCGTCAGCCGTGCCGTTGGTCTTCTCAAAGAGGGCGGTTATCTTAAAGTCGGCGATGACGGCTCGCTTATTCTCACCGACCTCGGCAGGGAAATTGCAGAAAAAACATATGAAAGACACACCGTTCTTTCAAAGCTCTTTGTTATGCTCGGAGTTAATCCCGAAACTGCCGCCGCAGATGCCTGCAAAATGGAACACATTATCAGCGACGAAACCTTTGCCGCATTGAAAAATCACCTTGAAAATCATATGCAGTAAAAGGCTGAATAATTACCGAATATTACACACAAAAGGCTGACGATTTCTCGTCAGCCTTTTTTTACTCAACTGCTTTCAATAAGGCGATACACTTTTTCGATTGATTCAACAATTCGACACGCTTAAATAAAACGCAAAAATAACAATAGCACAAATTATTGCAACCGCCTTTTTCATAAGCACACCTCGTCATTGTAAATAACATCAAATGAACTTTGTTAGCCAATTATCCAAGAATTTCACCTGTTCAGCTGTATGAAACCAATGTTCACCGCCATTCATAACAGTAAGGTCAGCATTTATCTTCTTTGCAAATTTGTTGATTGTTTCAAACGATGTAAGGTTATCATTTTCACCGTACAAAATTGAGGTGGGAACATTCCAAGAAATTTGGTGTTCACGAACATAGCAAAGATATTCCCAAGATAAAGTTTCACCAAATTCAGTAGAGATTGTTTTCTTATCACGAAGTTCATTCTCTGTTACATTCGCCCATTTCATCATATTGGTAATGAGGTTTTCCATATCTACAACAGGCGAAATAAACATAGCTTTGTCAATCTGTTTATCTGAAAAGGCATTCATAGAATAAAATGCACCTATGCTATTCGCAATCAGAACTATATAATCATAATTTTTGCAATAATTATCGAACAGATTTGTAAATTCCTGTTTTGCATCCCACGGTATTTCTGATTTATAGTCAAAGCCTATAACATCATATTCAGGTAGCAAAGGTTTGTAATGCTCCGATTCTGTAGCATTACCACCCTTTCCGTGTACATATACAGCCAGTTTACGCATTTAAAATTCTCCTTTTGCGGAACAATATCAACAGTTGCGGAATAATGCAAAGGTGATTTGCGGAACAATAGAAGTGTCTTTTTGCTTTATTCGCATTAAAATTTCATTGTGAGGGAAATTCTGTTCTTTTCGGGATCAACTGAAAGAACCTTTACATTTACAACATCACCGACTTTGAGAACTTCGCTCGGGTGCTTGATGTACTTATCGCAAATCTGCGAAATATGAACAAGTCCGTCCTGATGAACGCCGATATCGACAAATGCGCCGAAGTCAATTACATTTCTGACCGTGCCTTTAAGTTCCATTCCCTCTTTCAAATCCTTGATGTCGAGAATATCACTTCTGAGCATTGGTGCAGGCAGTTCGTCACGGGGATCTCTGCCCGGTTTGGAAAGTTCCTTTACAATATCGTCAAGGGTTGGAAGTCCGATTCCGAGAACATCGGCAAGTGACTTTGTTCCCTTTGCCTTTACTCTCTGCTGAATATCGGAGAAGTTGCCTGATTTTATTTCTTTGTCAGAATATTCAAGAAGTCCTAAAAGTTCTTTTGCACTCTTGTAGCTTTCGGGGTGAACGCCTGTGTTATCAAGCGGATTTCTGCTTTCGGGAACACGCAAAAATCCTGCACACTGCTCAAACGCTTTAGGTCCGAGTTTCGGGACTTTCTTGAGTTCTGCTCTTGATGAGAACGCACCGTTTTCTTCACGGTAAGCAACAATATTCTTGCACACGGTTGCGTTAAGTCCCGACACTCTCGACAAAAGTGCAGGCGATGCCGTATTAAGGTCTGCACCAACCGAGTTTACGCAGTCCTCTACAACACCGTCAAGTGTTTCACCGAGTTTTTTCTGCGGCATATCGTGCTGATACTGACCGACACCGATTGCCTTAGGCTCAATCTTTACAAGCTCTGCAAGAGGATCCTGAAGTCGTCTTGCAATTGACACGGCACTTCTGAGTGTGAGGTCAAGGTCGGGAAGTTCTGTTGCGGCAAGCTTTGATGCCGAATAAACCGACGCACCTGCCTCGCTGACTACCATATAATAAACGGGGTGGTCAGCCTCTTTGATTGTTTCGGCTGTGAACATCTCGGTTTCCTTGCTTGCAGTACCGTTGCCGACTGAAATAATATCAACATGATGCTTTTTGATGAGGCGGAGCAAGGTCTGCTTTGATTCCTGAATTTTTTTGTCTGAATGTGTAGGATAAATTACGGTTGTATCAAGCACCTTGCCTGTGCTGTCAACAACGGCAGTCTTACAGCCTGTGCGATATCCCGGATCAAGTGCAAGCACGGTTTTGCCCTTTACAGGCGGCTGCATAAGCAGCTGCTTGAGGTTTACGGCAAAAACCTTCATAGCATTTTCGGAGGCGGTATCTGTAAGGTCGTTTCTGACCTCACGCTCAATTGAGGGATAAATAAGTCGCTGATAAGCGTCTGTGCAAGCCTCACGGATAATGTCTGAACAAAGCTGATTTTTGTCTGTAATCATTGCTCTGAAAATTGAATTAAGCGGTTTTTCGCTGTCGGTTTCAACGCTGACTTTGAGAAATCCCTCTTTTTCGCCACGATTCACGGCAAGTACTCTGTGACCTGCAATCTTTTTAACAGGCTCTTTGTAGTCATAATAATTTTTGTAAACGCTGTCCTTTTCTTCATCTGTTGCAACAGACACAAGCACACCGTTTGCGTTTGTAAGATTTCTTATTCTCTTACGGATTTCCGCATTATCCGACACAAGTTCTGCAATGATATCCATTGCGCCCTGAATTGCATCTTCAACGGAGGTAACTCCCTTTTCTTCATCAATATAATCAACTGCCGACTTTGACGGATCAAAACCTTTTTCCTGCTTTAAAATATCGTTAGCAAGCGGTTCAAGTCCCTTTTCCTTTGCAATTGACGCCCTTGTCTTTCTCTTTGGACGGTACGGGCGGTAAATATCCTCAAGTTCGCTTAGTGTGGCAGCCTTGTCAAGTGCAAGGTTAATTTCATCCGTGAGCTTTTCCTGTGCGTCAATGAGTGAACGAATTTCATCTCTGCGCTTGTCAAGTCCTCTTAAATATTCAAGCTTTTCGGCAAATTCACGAATCAACTGGTCATCCATTGAACCGTGCATTTCCTTTCTGTATCGTGCAATAAAAGGAATAGTGTTGCCGTCATCAAGCAATGTGATGATGTTTTTAGCATACTCCTCTTTAATATTAAACTGCTGTGAAAGAATCTGTGAATAATCCATTATATCCTCCGTTTTTGTTTTGTAAGGCTTATTATAACATACTTTTAAATAATTTGCACTAAAAAGAAAACGAGCAGTCAAAACGACTGCTCTCATGAATTATTTATGTTTATGTATTTTAAGCACTTTTCTTTTTGCGAATATAGGCAAAATAGAGCGGAAGTCCCACAAAGACCATACCGCCGATTATGTTGCCGATTGTAACGAACAGCAAAGATTCACAACCCGAAAGATTTGCAAGATTCTGACATTGCTGTGCCGTAATACCGTAAAGCTCCTGAGCTTTTGCAACATATTCGGGATTCATTGCCGCCATAACACCTGTCGGAATATAGAACATATTTGCAACGCAGTGTTCAAATCCGCAGACTACAAATGCACAAATCGGAAAAAATACGCCGAAAATCTTACCTATTGCATCTGTTGCGCCTGTTGCCATAACGATTGCAAGGCACACGAGAATGTTGCAAAGTATGCCGCTGATAATTGCCGTTGCAGGATTGATTGTTGTTTTGGCAAGTGCAACCTTGATTGTAAAAGCACCAAGTCCGCCGTTTGAATAATTGAGCTGACCCGAGAAAAATATCAGTAAATCAATAATCATTGCACCGACAAAATTTGAAATATAAACCGTAACAAGATTCTTTATCATTGAAACAGGCTTGATTTTCTTTTCAAGTGTCGGAATAATCATAAGGCAGTTACCTGTAAAGAGTTCACTTCCCGTAAACACAACAAGCATAAGTCCCACGGGGAAGATTACGCCTGCAACCACTCTTGCAAGCCCCACATCGGCAACTCCGTGCATTGCAACATCGCTTGCCGCACCGCCGAATGCGATAAATGCGCCTGCCATAAGTCCGAGCAAAATCATTTTCGGCAGAGAAAGCATTGATTTTGTTACACCTGATTTTGACACCAGCGACGCAATTTCAGCCGGTGAATTAAATCTGCTGTCCATTAAAAAACCTTCTTCAATTAGTTTATCAATTGTTGCAAAATTTACTGCCATTCGGCAATAAACCGCAAAATCACAGGATACATATTATCACAAAAGCAAAGTGTTTGTCAATTAATATGCGATTATCTGTAACATTGCACACAAAAGACTTTACAAATTGTCAAATACAGTTTATAATCATAGTGTAGATATTACACAACCTAAAGATGTGTAATATTTGTAATCAGAGTGAGAATAATCACATACAAAACGGGAGCTGTTACCGGATGAGAGGAAATTCGATTTCGACCGTCAACCTGATTTGGATAATGCCAACGAAGGGACATATCAAGCTTGAAGTGTACGCACTTGGAGTATGTCTTTTTGGCATACTCCTTTTTTGTTGTGTTTTTTCTCCGAGAGAATTTTATTTTAAGGAGTAGTTTTAATGAAAACGAACAATAAGAAAAATGCACTTGTTATGTGCGAATGTGCAATTATGATTGCACTTGCGGCAGTTTTAAGCTTTGTAAAAATCCTTGAACTTCCCTACGGCGGCAGTGTTACCGCATTCAGCATTGTTCCGATCGTAATTATCTCATATCGTCACGGTGTAAAATGGGGATTGCTTTCGGGATTTGTATTCAGCATTATTCAGCTTATTCAGGGAGCTTCAAACCTTTCATACGCAACTTCATTCTGGGCAGCCGTAACAATCATTCTCTTCGACTATGTAATTGCATTCACGGTTATCGGTCTTGCAGGCTTTCTCAGAAACAAGGTCAGCAATCCGTCTGCCGCTGCCGTAACAGGCACGGTAGGAGTTTGTGCTTTGAGATATATCTGTCATGTAATTTCGGGCTGTACCGTATGGGCAGGTGTTTCAATCCCATCAACCGACGGACTTCTCTATTCACTCAGCTACAACGCTACATATATGATTCCCGAAACAATAATCAATGCGGCGGCTGTATTCTGGCTTTTCGGCTGTCTTAACTTCAGAAGTGAAAAAATCAGCGTTGCAAAGAAAATTGAAAAGAACCTTACGGAAACTGTTTCGGCATCAATTTCAATTCTTTCACTTATGGTTGCCGTAATTATTGACGCCGTTGCAGTTTTTGCGTCACTTCAGAACCCCGACAGCGGTGTGCTTGATTTTTCACTCATTTCAAACACAAACTTCACTCTTGTAGGCATCGTTTCGGCAATCGGAATTGTGCTTTGCGTAGTTTTTGCAATCATTGCAAAGGTTACTTCAAATTCTGCCAAAAAGGTTAATTAACATTTAATCGGATATTTACGGTAAAACCTCTGTATCAGGGCTGACGGCATTGCTGTCGGCTCTGTTTTTTATTATGTAAACACAAGTATGAAACGGGCATATTATGAGAATGAACAGCAATGTTCATAAGTTTGAACAAAAAGGAGAATTAAATTGGATATTAAAGAAATTATTTCTCAGCAGTACGGAATACCGTGTCTGCCAAAGAGAACGAGCGAGGCTATGGCATATGTTCCCTTTCAGCAGTTCGACTCCCCAACCTACAGCCCGTTGCAGGGACTTGAGTCGGGTACAATGTTCCCCGTTCTCAACAAACCATTCTACGGAAAGAAATGCGGTGAGGGACTTGACTGAAAGAGAAATTCTTTTAAAGAAAATTTCAACCTACGAATTTGCCGCACTTGACCTTCAGATTTATCTTGACACTCATCCGCACGATACGGCAATGATACAAAAAATGAACGGTTTCAAAGAAAAATTGAAACCGCTTGTTGAAGAATATGAAGAAAAATTCGGTCCTTTGAAAAAGAGTATGACAAGCACCAATATGTGGAGCTGGATAAAGGGACCGTGGCCGTGGGAAAACGAGGAGGATTGCTGATGTTTGTCTATGAAAAAAAGTTACAGTACCCCGTCAATATCAAAAAGCCGAACGCAAAGCTTGCCAAGATTATCATAACGCAATACGGCGGTGCGTAAGGCAAAATGTGATACTTTTTATTTTCGTATAACATCCCGATAAAAATCAATAAACGCATTAAGCGCAGGAGATTTCCACTTGTTTTTGTGGATAAGCAACTGCGTCCACACCGAAACATCACAATCGTTGACGGGAAGATGTTTTATCTCTCCCGAATTGTAGTAATCCTCCGTGATGAAATCAGGCAAGAACGAGATCATTTTGCTGTTTTTGATTAGAGAACAAATTTGCAGAGGGTTTCCTATTTCCAAAACAGGATGAATTTCAAGCGATTGTGCGGCAAGTTCATTGTTGAGCAATTTTCTGTAGCTCATATTACTTTCGGTCAGTACAAAATCCTCGGTACATAATTCTTTTAGCGAAATATTTTCTTTATTCAAAAGTGGATTGTCAACTGATGCAAAGAAGTGAACCTTTTCCTCATGCTCTGCACAAATTATAAATTCCGAATCATAAATGTGGCTGTCAAGCGTAAAAATCAAATCAACCTCATTTTTGCGTAACATATCAAACATCTGCTCTGTACCGCTTTCGACAACGACAAGGTGAATATTAGGAAAATGCTTTCTGAACTCAAGAAAATCATCTTTAAAAAATCGGTTGCAGACAGAACTTGACATTGCAAGGCGAATGTTGCCCTCAATTGTTTCGGGGGTACGCAAATCTTCAAGCATCTTTTCGTGAGATTCAAGAATTTCTCTTGCGTGTTGCAGAACCGTTATGCCGTCGGAAGTCAGGCTGATTCTGTGGTAAAAGCGGTCAAAAAGCACCGTGTTAAGCTCGCTTTCCAACTGTTTTATCTGTGATGAAACGGTTGACTGGGTATAGCCGAGCTTTTCCGCTGCAGCAGAAAATCCCGAATATTCGCACACAGCTACAAAGGTTTTAAGCACATTGGTATCCATAACTAAATCCTCTTTTATACGAACGATATCTTCGTTATTATAGCACAGCTTTATCAATTTTACAAATGGTATTTTATTTGCTATACTACTCTTTGTATTGCAAAATAAACAAAGGAGCAGTATTTATGACGAAAAAATATTGTGTAGATAAAATAAATTCGGCAGGAGGACTTGTGTTGTGAATCGTGAAAAATTAGGAAGCCGACTCGGCTTTATAATGCTTTCGGCAGGCTGTGCAATCGGTTGCGGAAATGTGTGGAAGTTTCCGTGGATGTGCGGACAATACGGTGGCGGAAGTTTTATGCTTGTGTACATCATCTGTCTTATTGTTTTGGGAATTCCGTGTTTGATAATGGAATTTTCGGTGGGCAGAGCGGCACAGACAAGTCCGATTAAAATGTACCGCAAACTTGAAAAGCCAAAGCAAAAATGGGGCGGTTTCGGTTGGGCCTGCCTTGTGGGCAACCTTGCAATTATGGCTTTTTACACAGTTGTTTGCGGTTGGATAATTTACTACTTCGTAAATTTTCTGACGGGTAACAACCGTGACCTCGGATTTACCACAATGATTGCAAATCCGTCAGTCAATGTTATTTTTATGATGATAACGGTTGTTATCGCCTTTGTTATACTCTCGTTCAACATTCAGGGCGGACTTGAGAGGATAACAAAATATATGATGATTGCTTTGCTTGCACTTATGATTGTGCTTGCAATCCACAGTCTGTTTTTGAGCGGTTCGGGTGAGGGTATGACATTTTACCTCAAACCCGACTTTTCAAAAATCAATGGTGATGTTGTTGTGGGTGCGATGAATCAGGCATTTTTCTCGTTGTCAACAGGTATGGGCGGTATGGCTATTTTCGGAAGTTATATCGGCAAAGACCATTCACTTATGGGCGAGGCAATCAATGTTATCTCTCTTGACACACTCGTAGCTCTGCTTGCAGGCATAATCATCTTCCCTGCCTGCTTTACTTACAACCTTGAAGTTAATTCAGGTCCGAACCTTTTGTTTGACACAATGGCAACCGTGTTCAACAATATGCCCGGCGGAAGAATATGGGGTTCGCTCTTCTTCCTGTTTATGGTGTTTGCGGCAATGTCAACCGTTTTGGGTGTTTGCGAAAATATTCTTGCAATGATTCGTGATTTGACAGGCTGGTCAAGAATAAAAGGCAGTCTTATTTGCGGAATTGTAGTGTTTGTGCTTGCACTCACAACGGCTCTCGGATTCAGCGTTCTTCATTTTCAGCCGTTTGCAGAGGGTACAACATGGCTTGATTTTTGGGACTTCATTGTTTCCACAAATGTTCTTCCTCTCGGTTCTCTTGTGCTTGCTCTGTTCTGTTGCAACAAGTTCGGCTGGGGTTGGGATAACTTCATTAAAGAAGCCAACATGGGCATCGGTATGAAAGTGCGTTCGTGGATGAAACCGATTTTCAAATATGTAGTTCCTACAGCTATCGCATTTATCTATGTTTACGGACTCGTCACCTTTAAATGGCGATAAATAAAATTTGATACACAAAATAAAATCCGTATGGAGCAATCTTCATACGGATTTTTTCGGTTTAAATATTCATTTCCTTGTATTCTCTGTAGGTTTTGAATCCTACGGAATCGTAAAATTTTATTGCACCCTCGTTGAATTCCCACACATCAAGTTCCAGCCTGTCAAAGTCCCTGTTCTTAGCCTCTTGTTTGCAGAAGCTTATCAGCTTGGTTGCAACACCCATTCTGCGGAAGTTTTCATCAACTCCGAATTCTGCAATCCGGTAGAATTTTCTCTGCAAACCGTACGGAGATTTTTCCTTGACTATGTATTCAACGGTTGCAAATCCGCAGATTGTGTCACCGTTCACGGCAACGATAACATCGGAATTTTCGCCGTCAAAAACTTTGTATACTATGTTTTTCATCTCATCGCAGAAATCATCTCGGAATATATCAGGTCTGCCGTTTGAATGAACCCTGTTGACCTGATAACGAATTTCATTCACACGCTCAAGTTCTAATTTCTTAGCGTACCGTACTGTAAAGTCGGGCATATTGTCACTTCCTTTTGTTGATTATTTTGTATGCATCGCACACAGGGCGGTAGTCAAATGCGTGCAATCGTGTGCATTGCACACGAACGGGAGAACACGGTTCTCCCCTACATTATTTCGGTAACTGTATTTCATTTATATAGTTAATTTTCATTATATATGGAATTTTGTTTATATCAATTGATTTGCAAAGCAAATCAATATGAATACGGTCGGGAATGTGAAGTTTGTTCTACGCAAAACTTTCTTCCCGACCAAAATTTTCCATTTTAAATTTTCAATTTTCAATTAAAACATAAGCTTAAATCATCCAATACCAATACTTGTCCTGATTATTTTCCGAAAGGTCGGGACTGAACTGGAGTTCGGGGTTTTTAATGCTTACTTTCATACCCTCTGTAATTGAGTTCACGATAAAGGCATTACCGCCGATTGTTGCACCCTTGCCGATTACGGTTTCACCGCCGAGGATAGTTGTACCCGAATAGATTGTAACATTATCACGGATAGTAGGATGTCTTTTGACACCTTTAAGCTGCTGACCTTTTCTTGTTGACAACGCACCGAGGGTTACACCCTGATAGATTTTTACATTCTCGCCTATCTCGGTAGTTTCACCGATTACGATACCTGTGCCGTGGTCGATGAAGAAATACTTGCCGATTGTCGCACCCGGGTGAATATCAATTCCCGTAAGTCCGTGTGCGTACTCCGAAAGCACTCTCGGTATCATCGGGATTTTAAGTTTCCACAATTCATGCGCCACTCTGTAAACCGTGATTGCAAAAAATCCTGGGTAGCAGAGAATGATTTCATCCGTACTGTATGCGGCAGGATCGCCGTTAAAGGCCGCAACAACATCTGTTGCAAGGTAATCACGGATTGACGGAATCTTTGAGAGAAACTCATAAACCAGCTTTTCTGACTTTTCCATAACCTCGTCATATGAAAGGTCGTTGCACTTTTCGCAACCCTTTAAAGCCTTTGCGATCTGCTTTTTAAGGTTGTACTGAATAAATTCTATTCTGTCGCCTACAATATAGCCGATGTATTCTTCTCTTACTCTGTTCTTGTCAAAGTAGCCCGGAAACAACAGCTTGCGGATTTCTTCAAGCACCTGAATAAGCACAGATTTGTTGATAATGTTATCCTCCGAAAGTCTGCAAGTTTGTTCATGCTTTGAATAGCTTTCGAGAATTTCATTGACTGTTTTATTTATATTATCATTCATATGAATACTCCTTTTTCAAAATCCTGTTTAATTCACTTACGGGAAGTCCGACAACATTAAAATAGTCGCCGTCAATCTTCTTTACAAGCAGAGAACCTTTGCCCTGTATTCCGTATGCACCTGCCTTGTCAAAAGGCTCGCCCGTTGCAATGTACTCCTCTATTTCCGAATCGGAAAGTTCAAAAAATTCAACAAGCGTTACATTGGAAAATGATTTTGCAACACCGTTTTTGACGGTACAACAACCCGTGATAACCTTGTGCTGTCTGCCCGAAAGCAGTTTTAACATATTCTCGGCATCTTCCCTGTTCTTAGGTTTGCCGAGCATTTTGCCGTCAACAAAAACTCCCGTGTCACAACCGATTACAATGTCATTTTCATAACCGTTTTTTGAAATATGCAATGCCTTTTTGACGGCAAGATATTCGGGACGCTTTTCAAGCGGAACATTGTTCTCAACCGTTTCGTCAATGTCTGCGGGGACAATTTTAAAATCGGTTGTTATAAAACTTAAAAGCTCTTTTCTTCGTGGTGAAGCAGATGCAAGTACAATCATAATCTATCTCCGTAAAATTACTTTTGACTATTGTAACATAAAACCAAAATAAATAAAAGGTGATTATACAAAAAACACAAAATGTACAGCAATAATCAGCTATTCGGATTGACCGCACTCCATACTTTGTATTGACAATAATTTTGCAAAGTGTTATATTTAAGGACAGCGGTAATCCGCATTAATAAGCACAATTCAACGAAAGGAAATGAAATATATGGCTAACATTAAGCTTCCTGTTCCCGTAACGCTTCTTACAGGTTATCTCGGTGCAGGCAAAACTACTCTTATCAACCATGTCCTCGGCAATCAGGAGGGCTACAAGTGTGCCGTTATCGTAAACGATATCGGTGAAGTAAACATTGATGCAGAGCTTATTCAAAAGGCAGGCGTTGTTACTCAGAAAGATACAAACCTTGTTCCGCTTACAAACGGCTGTATCTGCTGTACTTTGAGCGTTGACCTTATCAACCAGATTACAGACCTTGTAAAGTCAGGCAAGTTTGACTACATTCTCATTGAGGCGAGCGGTATTTGCGAACCACTTCCGATTGCACAGTCAATCTCGGTTCTTGAGGGCGATAAGGAAAACAATATACCAGAGCTTGTCCGTCTTGACAACATTGTTACAGTTGTTGACGCACTCCGTATGGCAACAGAATTCGGTTGCGGCGACGATCTCCTCAAGGAAGATGTTGATGAAGAGGATGTTGAAAGCCTTCTTATTCAGCAAATTGAGTTCTGTTCAACAATCATCCTCAACAAGGTTGACAAGGTAACAGAGGAACAGCTCAAGAGAGTTAAGGCTATGATTAAGACGCTTCAGCCAAAGGCACGAATTATTGAATCACAGTTCGGCAAGGTTGAAGTTAAGGATATTCTCGATACAAAGTGCTTTAATTTTGAAGAAACAGCCGCATCCGCAGGTTGGGCTCAGATTTATGATAAGGATGAAGATGACGAGGATACAGACCGTCACGGTCATCATCACCACCATCACCACCACGATGAAGACCATGACGAACATGAGCATCACGACCATGACCATGATGAGGACGGTCTTGACCACTCTCATTGCGACCACGAACACGGTCATTGCTGTCACCACGACCACGATCATGAGGACGGTGAAGAAGAGTACGGCATCGGTTCATTTGTTTACCACCGCATTCGTCCTTTCAATCAGGACAAGCTCCAGCAGTTTGTTGAGAACTGGCCAAAGAGCGTAGTCCGTGCAAAGGGTGTTCTCTGGTTTGATGACAAGAGAGAAGATGTTTATGTATTCGAGCAGGCAGGCGTTCAGATTACTGCTACGGAACAGGGCAAGTGGCTTGCCGCATTCCCAAAGAAACAGCAGAAGCTCTATCTTGCAGAGTATCCCGATATGGCTGAAAAGTGGGACGAAAAATACGGCGACAGAGAAATCAAGCTTGTATTCATCGGTCAGCATATGGACAGGCACGCAATTATTGATGCACTTGACGAGTGTCTTTCAGACTGATAAAATCTTATAAAAATTATGGGCAGCGGAATTCCGCTGCCCTTGTTTTTTGGGTTGGATATACAAAAACGGCAGTCCGATTTGGACTGCCGAAATTATTGCACCGTTAAGTTTTATTACTTTGATGACTCTGAATTAGAAGATTCGGGCTTGAAGTTAGCGTCAAATGTGAAAACGAGCTTTGTACCGTCTTTTTCCATTGTAATAACACCGTCTTTGAGTGTGTATGGAATGCTCTCGCTCCCTGCTGTAAAGTTCTTGTCATCGTATGTGAGCTCCTGCTCCTGACCGGCTGCAGAAAGCTTAGCCTTGCCGTCTTCTTTAAGAAGAATGTAGCCTTTGTCCATACCGACAGCGGCAAGAGTACTGCTGTCAAAGCTCATACCGCTTGCTTCTGCACTTGTAAGCTTGTAATAGCCGAGTGTTGAATTACCGCAAGCTGTAAGTGAAAGCACCATAAGAAGTGCCATAACAGCCGCAACGCTGATTGTGAAAATTCTTTTCATTTGTTTTTCCTCCGTTTTCCCTATCGGGATTTCTCATTTTTTCAGGCTTTGTGCCTTCGTCAGTGAATGACACGATTATTATAGCACAATGGCATAAACTTTTCAAGGTTATTTGTAAAAATATGTAAAAAAGCACCCTTTCGAGTGCTTTCCTCACCTAATATTCAGTTATCAGTTGAACCTTGACAAAAATGCCTGGGTTCTTGGATTTTGCGGATTGTTGATTACCTGTTCGGGAGTGCCTTCTTCGGCAATTACACCGTCAGCCATAAAAATGATCTTGTCGGCAACATCTCTTGCAAACTCAATTTCGTGAGTTACAACAATCATTGTGCTGTCGGAGGTTTTAAGACTGCGGATAACATTAAGCACCTCACCCGTTAGTTCGGGATCAAGTGCGGAGGTAGGCTCGTCGAAGCAGAGAACATCGGGATTGAGTGCAAGCGCTCTTGCAATTGCAACACGCTGTTGCTGACCGCCGCTGAGATTACAAGGATATGACTCGCTCTTTTCGGAAAGGCCTACCCTTTCAAGCAAAGACTTTGCATTGCTCTTGATAATTTCATGAGCCTCTTTATAGCTTTTTGCGCCCATATATTCGCCTGTCTGCTTTATCTGCTCTTTTGCGGCAAGCTTTGGAGCAAGCATAATATTCTCGATAACCGTATATTGCGGAAACAGGTTAAATGACTGGAACACAAGTCCGAAGTGAAGCCGTCTTTTTCTGATTTCGCTGTCGCTCTTTGCAGAGCTGTCATTGCTGTCAAAAAGCACTTTGTCATTGACGGAAATCTTGCCGTTGCTCGGAGTTTCAAGAAAATTAAGGCACCTTAACAGCGTAGTCTTGCCCGAACCCGATGAGCCGATAATCGCAAGCACCTCGCCCTTTTTAAGAGAAAAGCTGATATCTTTCAAAACCTCTGTTTTGCCGTAGCTTTTACGGATGTTTTCAACATTTAACAAAGACATAACCTTTCCCCCTTAACCCTTGTAGTAATCAAGCTTTTTCTCTATAAATGAGAAAAGCAAGGTAAGAATTCCGCAGAATGCGAGGAAGAATACTGCCGAATAGAAAAGCGGCCAGATGAGTCCCTGCATTGAGAAGTCCTTTGCTCTCATAAGAATTTCCGGAATTGCGATAACGCTTGAAAGTGAGGTATCCTTTACAAGAGTGATAATTTCGTTGCCCATGGGTGCAGTAATTTTCTTTACAACCTGCAAAAGCACAACCTTAAAGAAAATCTGACCCTTTGTCATGCCGAGCACCTGACCTGCCTCGTACTGTCCCTTTGGAACAGACTCGATACCGCCACGGAAGATTTCAGAAAAATATGCGGCATAATTGATTATAAATGCAATAAGTGCGGCATTCATTCGTGCAAATGTCACACTGCCGTTTGACACAAGCGGCGGAACATAGAACACTACGAAAAGCTGGAGCATCAGCGGAGTACCTCTGATTATCCACACAAATGTTTTTGTCAGCCATTTTAACGGCTTGAATTTTGACATTGAACCCATTGAGATAATAAGTCCGAGCGGAATTGCCGCAAGAAGGGTTACAATGAAAATTATACAGTTTTCGCCGAATCCCTCAAGCAACTGACCGCTTACATTAAAAAATTGATCCATTTTATATACCACTCTATCCAAGTATTTTCAGTTTTGAATATATCAAAAGGCTTACAAATTTGAACCTGTAAATTTATAATCAATAAAAAGCACAACGGGCGAACATAGTCCGCCCTGTATGTACAAGCTTATTTTAATTAAATTATTTCTTTTTTACAAGAAGAAGATCCTGAAGGCTGTACTTCTCTGCAATCTTATCAAGTGTGCCGTCATCGGCAACTGCCTGAATAGCATCGTTAAGCTTTTTGAGTGTTTCGGGGCTGTCCTTACGAAGTGCAATACCATACTGCTCAGGTGAAAAGTCCTTGCCGTCAACAACCTTGAGGTCAGCGTAGTCAGAACCGCTCTTGAGTGTACCGATTGACATTACATAGTCGATAACCGCAACATCTGCTGTGCCTGACTTAACCTCGAGAAGAGCCTTAGCCTGTGCGTCAACTGAAACATACTTTGCACTTGAGAAGAACTCGTCTGTCTGAGCAACAGTTTCACCTGCTGACTTCTTCTCTGCAACTACTGTCTTATCCTTGAGGTCATCTGCTGACTTAATTTTGTCTGCAACATCAGATTTTGCAACCATAACCTGCTTGTTTTCCATATAAGGAGTTGAAATATCCATTGTCGTCTTTCTGTCGTCATCAATTGTAAGACCGTTCCAGATGCAGTCGATTGTCTTTGAGTTAAGCTCAACCTCTTTTGAATCCCAGTCAATTTTCTGGAACTTTGGAGTAACACCCATTTTCTCGCAAACTGCCTCTGCAAACTCAGTTTCAAAACCTGTAAGCTTGCCGTCTGCATCAAGGTAGTTCATCGGCTCAAAATATGTAACACCGATAACAAGCTCTCCCTTGTTTGAGATATAATCCCAGTCCGTTGCAGAAGAACCGCAACCTACAAAAATTGACGCTGACATTGCACCTGCAAGAAGTACAGAAAGTAACTTTTTCTTTTTCATAATTATTCCTCCATAATCTGATATACTCTCTACCTATGTTCTGCAAATCACCTTGCAAAACAATCTCTGTATATTATACATTAGTGCGTTAGCAAAGTAAAGTGTTTTCGAGAAATTTGCCGAAGAATTTTATTTCAATCGCAGGCATATTATTGCATAAAAGAATTATTCTTTAAAGAGGTGATTAATTTGTCGGGAAATCACAATAAAAATCACTTTGCGGCGGCATACATAAGGGTGTCAACCGAAAATCAAACTGAGCTTTCACCGTCAAGTCAGCTGAAAATCATCAGAAAATTTGCAGATGAAAAAGGCTATCTGATTGATGAAAAGTTCATTTTTCGTGACAACGGAATTTCGGGAAGATATGCCGACAAGCGACCTGAATTTAACCGAATGATAAGCCTTGCAAAGCAAAAGCCTCCCATGTTTTCAGCCGTACTTGTCTGGAAATTTTCACGATTCGCCCGCAATCAGGAGGAAAGCATTTTCTATAAATCGCTGTTGAGAAAAAACGGTATTGAAGTCATCAGCGTGTCCGAACCCGTTGATGACGGTCCCTTCGGAAAGCTGATTGAACGCATTATCGAATGGTCGGACGAATACTATTCGATTCGGCTTTCGGGTGAGGTAAGGCGAGGAATGACCGAAAAAGCCGAGCGTGGCGGCATCGTCAGCATTGCACCCTTTGGCTATAAAGTGACAGGCGGAAGGCTTGTGGTTGACGCCGAAAAAGCCCGAATTGTCAGTAAAATTTTTGCCGATTTTTTGAATAATAAAGATATAAATATGATTTGTGACAACTTGAATTCGTCAGAAATCAGAACCGCCAAGGGCAACCGCTGGGATAGCCGTGCCGTTGAATATATTCTGCAAAATCCCGTTTATATCGGCAAAATCAGGTGGAATCCAATCTGCAAAACAGGCAGAGATTTCTATAACGATAACCTGATAATTTCAGACGGCACTCACGAACCGATTGTTGATGAAGTAATTTTTGAACAAACAAGGCAAATATTATTCTTGCAAGGAATAATAAATAGAGAACATTCCCATAAACAAACCGAAATTAGACACCTTATTCAAAATCTTGTCAAGTGTTCAAACTGTAATTCAACCCTCGTTCCGATTAAAAATAATTTTCTCCAATGCTCCGCCTACATTCACGGCAACTGCCATTCATCGCACAGCGTAAGAATTGAAAAGATTGAAAAAGTTGTAATTAAAGCAATCAATATTCTTATTAAGAACAATTTAATTAATGATGCTTTCACGATTAAAGAAACTTATCCCTTAAAAACGCAAAACGACTTACTATCCATAATTACAAAAAGAATAATATTTGACCGCAAAGCCTCCCACCTCAACATATTTCTCAGTCAAAATAAGTAACATTCTGCCATACGGCGGTCCGGATGGTGACGGTTATTATTAGTTTGTACAATTATGGTTGATTTTACAAACCCTCTGTGTCAATCCAGTTAGTCTATATTGTCAATCTGAGGGTTTGTAAACATATAATATACCGTAATTTTTCTGTTACTATCAACCTCTATCCTGTCAATTAATTGTGATAATATTACTTTATTTACAATATTAAACTCAGCTATATCTTTTAATAGCTTTATATAACTGAATTCTCTTGTTTTTTCATTAAACCTATCATTAATTGTTTCCATTTTATTTTGCAACCGACTTTTTTCTTCGCTGTATTCTTTTGTCATACACAAAAAATCTTCTTCTGATATAGTACCTTTAATTTTATCTTCATACAAACTTTTGACTATATTTTTTATTTCTCCAAAACGTTTTTCTATTGTCCGCAATTCAGATTTTAAACTTTTATCTTCACAAGTTTCTAATTTAGAAATTGACTGAAAAAAGCCATTATCTAAATATTGTTTGGAAATACGCTTTAAATCATTTATTACATAGTCGGTTAAGAGTTCTTCCCTTATTCGATGACTGGTACATTCACTTTTACCAAATTTTGTATATGTAATACAATTCATAATCATTTTTCCAGAAGAATCTCGACGATAGGTCATTTTCCTACCGCATTCCTTACAAAAAACAAGTCCGTTTAAAAGGTGAAAACTCTCTTTACCTCTTGAATATTTTACGGTTTGACGTTTTATAAGATTTTGAACCGTTTCAAAAATTTCAGGCGATATTATCGGTTCATGAGTTCCTTCAACCGTAATCCAATTGCTACAGGGAATTTTTCTGAACTTATCAATTTTATAACTTATTTTTTCTTGTCTATGCTGTGTCATATTTCCAATATATGTTGGATTTGAAAGAATACGTTTTACAGTTTCCTGACACCATTTATACCTTTTTACCATTGCATTTTTATAAGAACAATGAGTACTTTTATATTTTGAAGGACATGGGATATTTTCATCATTTAAAATTTTTACAATTCTTCCCATACTATTTCCCTCAATATACATATCAAATATACGTTTAACAACTTTTGAAGCCTTGTCATCAATAATAAATGTATTCTTATTATTGGGATCTTTCAAATAGCCATAGGGTGCAAAAGCTCCGATAAACTCTCCATTTAATCTTTTTGTATCCATAACAGCTCTTATTTTTTTTGAAATATCCTTTGCATACATATCATTTATAACTGATTTAAAAGGTGAAATATCGTTGTTACCGTTATCTCCATATGTGTCTATTCCGTCACTTATTGCAATGTATCTGATGTTCTTGGTTGGAAAATATCTTTCAAGATAATATCCTGTGTATATATAATCACGTCCAAGCCTCGAAAGGTCTTTTGTAATCACAAGATTTATTTTTTTATTCTCAATATCTTCAAGCATTCTTTTAAATGCAGGTCGGTTAAAATTAAGTCCTGAAAAGCCGTCATCAATATAAATTTCAACAATGTTCCAATTATAATTTGAAATAAAATTTTCTACTATTTTTCTCTGATTTTCTATACTTTCAGACTGTCCCGTATTTTCATCCTCCTTTGATAATCTCAAATAAATTCCTACATTGTAAACAATATAATCGTTATTGCTGTCAAAAACAGACATATCAAGCACTTCCTTTTCTTTTTTGACAGCTACTTACTACTTTCATTTTTAAATTTTTTTGCTTTAACGCTCCATTTAGTATAACTTCGCTTTGCAAAATTTTGCCCATTAACTCTTTATAAGAAACTCCGTTATTTTTATATACATATTCAATTTCATATTTATCAGATTTCATAAAACCACCCCATAGCAGTTTATGAACAACTTATTTTTTGATAACTCCAACTTGCTAAATTTAGCTTGTCTAAAAACAAACACCTGATATTATATGAATTCAATTTTATTTATGTGACAAAAAAACTGACAGAACACTCATTCTGTCAGCTTTAAATAAAATATTATAGATTGTTTATCATTTCATTTTTCTCTTGTAAACAGCTGTACCACCTATCGCAAGTGCAGACAATGCTATCATCAAAATAATTATTGTTGAAACAGCACCTGTCTGTACTGCTCCATTATCGTTACCAACACTATCTTTTGAAGCAATGTCGTTTGTTGAAATACTTGATGTAACATCATTTGAAGAAGTGGGAGTTATTGTAGTTTCCAAATCAACTTTTGAAGAGTTTGTAAAAGGTTGTGTAGTAGGAACAGTTGATTCTGAATCAGATTTCATAATTAAAACTCGATTTGCACTCTCTGTGTTAAAATCATTAGTAGTCCACTCAAATTTAACGATAAAGGAATTATCAAGTTTAAATGTAACATATTGCTCCGTATTGTTATCATCAGACGGATTTTTACCAATCCATTTCTCGTATGTTTGTGAAGTTGAAGATTTTTCAATATCAACAAGTGTTGACTTATCAGTAATATCATCAAATAGTTTTACTGACTTATCAGATGTATTGTAAATCCAAATAATCTTTACACGGTCTGTATTATTATCAAAACCAAATTCGTATGGATTGCCTGTGTTAGGGTAACATATAATTTTATGAAGTCCTGATTCTCTTTCGTAAACATTTGTGTAATCCATACCGAAAATATATGTTATTTCATCAAATGACTTATCAAAGAATTCAAAAGGGTTGTATGAAAAATAATCTACTTCATCATCCAGTGCTACAAATCTAAATCCGTTGTCATTAGCATATTTTTCTGCTTCAGTGTTTTTATATCCTCTTATAGTAAAATCAGATATTTTACTATCTCCGTAAAATCCCAAATAAGTAAAAGCGGTATTTTCAGTGATGTCTTTTAAAGATGTTAAACCGCTAAATGAACCGTAACCCATAAAGTTAATATTTTCTGATAAAACAATCTCGTTAAGATTAGAGCAATTAGAAAAACTACTGTCACCAATTGTTTGTACAGAATTTGGCATTATAATTTTATTCAATGAAGTACAATTGCTAAATGCCCAACTTCTTATATCAGTTGTTCCATCAAGAATTTCATATTCATTATTCTCAAACTGATTTTTAGCAGGACACAGCATTAACTGATTATTTTTAGAATCATACAACACGCCTTTATCTAAATAATACCTTGGATTATCCTTGCTGAACTTAATTTCTTTCAGACTGTTACTGCCGATAAAAACCAATCCGTAGCCAAAACTTTTAATGTACTTGGCAAAGTAATACTTTCCATATTAGTGCAACCTGTAAATAACCAGTTAGAAACTTCTTCAACACCTTCAGGAACAACTACATTCTTAATAACTTTGCAATTGTCCTGTCTAAATGCCTCAAAAGAAATAGACTTAACTTTATATCCGTTAATTTCAGAAGGAATTACGACATTTTCGCTATTACCGATATATTTTGTAATAGTTGCAACTCCGTCTTCAACTGTATATTCGTATTCGTTTGTTGTTTCTGCATTTACACCTACTATTGCCGTTCCTACAAGCAAAATTGCAACCAGAATAAATGCACATATATTTTTTGTAATGCCTTTAAATTTCATTATCAACACCTCTTTTACATATTTCTAATTTTGGTTTTCACCATTTTAATTTCATTTTTTATATCTGACTTTTGTTGAGATGTAAGTTGATTTTTAGCTCTTCCAAAGCCACTAACAGTAAATCAATGTCAAAATAGATTTCATAACCTTTATTAAAAAATCAGCTTAATCCTTTGTAAATTCTTTTGGCGAATATGTTTCATAATTTCCACCGTCAGTAGTAATCTGAATAATTTCAGTTCCAGAATTTGAACTTTCTTTGAAATATCCTCCGCCAAGAGCTTCAATACTGTTAGATGTTTCATAGGCTATATTTCCTGCAAGATCAATAACAAGTTGATTGTTACTATCTTCCCTATTAGCAACAGCCAATCCATTTTGGTCAAATGGATCTATACTCGAATATTCGAAAGGTAAAATTTCCTCACCTTTCGCATTAATTATTCCATAGTTACCACCAATGGAAACACAGGCATATCCATTTACAAAATCCCATTTTATATTGTTATATTTTAACGGAATTACTTCATTACCCTGCATATCAATAAAACCGTACAAGCTGTTCTTTTCAACAGGTAATAAATTTTGAGTTAATGTCGTAGTACCTGACGAGGATTTATAATCTGAATTTTCAACATCAAAAATCTTGTTTCCCTGTCTATCAATTGTATAAACTTCATCACCTGATGTCTGCACCAAGGTATAATCATATGTAACATCATTTGGCAAATATAAATGACTGTAATATCCGTTTACATTCGCATTAAACGGTACTAAATATGTATAATTTATAGGAATAACCACATTGTTTTCCTTATCAATCATTCCATATTTTTCTTCTTTAGAATCATAAATTATAGCATAACCTTTTTTGTCAAAAAGAGACATTGAATCATATTTGCAAGGAATAACCTCTTCCCCATTCTCATTAATAATGCCACACTTTTGATTATTGTTTGAAACCAGCCAAAAGCCATCCCTATAATCTAAAGGATTATAACCGCTGAAAAACTCTTTTTTATTACTTCCGTTAATATCCATAATGTAGTGCTTAACTGTGTCATTATCACTGTCATCATCAAAAGTAATTATTTTATCGTTATTCACATAAAAATTAGTCAATTTATCATCAGCGCCATCAAAGCATATCTTGGCTTTATTATCAAACAAAACAGATCTATTTTTACTTTGTGAAGAACTTTGATCATAAATATAATCAAATACTGTAAGATAATTATTTTGGTACTTAGCTGTAATAGAACTATTTTCGTCACCTTTATATACAACTCTTTTATAATACTTCTGTCCTTTGCCTGGAATGTTCAACACACCATTATTTGAATCACTTCCAAATAATGAACAGCCGCAGCAAATTGAAATAACTATTAAAACTGCAAATATTATTGATATATACTTTTTCATATTTCTTCCTCCAAAATCATTTAACTATATTTCGTCATTACCCGTATAAATATTACTTTTTAGATTCCTTATTGGTTTGCTAATATAATTCAGCTTGGTATTCTCATCATATTGATTCAAATATACATTCCATAAATCTGCATAACTTACATACCCATCAATTTCGTATAATTCGTTATCATCAAAAAAGTATATTAAATCTTTGCCTTCTCCATTGAATAAAAACCAGTCCTCACTAAGCTTTGAAGAATTAAGCTGCGATATTTTATCCACCGTATAACTAATCTTTAATGTAAAACATCCTACATTACCATTTAGTAAATCTTTGTTTCCGTTTGAATTAGATTTCAAAATAGCACAGCTTCTTTCAGTCCTTCCGCTTATATCATTAGTGTCTGATTTTAAAATATATGAGAATAATATATCCTTATTATCTCTATAAAAGTAGCCTAGAGACTCTTCATCCACATAATCCTGCCAATTTTTTTCATCATACTCAATGTTTGGGAATTTAACTACATCAGTAATTTTATAATCATTTAAAGAAAAATTATAGCTGCAGTATGCAGTCAGGTCACTTACAATACCGTCTTTGTATTCTGTAATTCTATAGTTATCTTCATCAATGGGAATAAAGTTAAATTGATTCCATTCATCACCTGGAATAGTAACAGTATCACACTTACCTTTATATTCTAATTTTGGCGTTGATTTTGTAGTATCAACTTCTACAATATTGTTCCATTCCTCACAAGTACAAATAAATACTAATTTCTTTTTATGTTTTAACATTATAGAATTATCATAAACTGCATAATCTTCAAATTCAGATCCATCAATATATGTTTGAATAGTGCAATCATCTAAGTTTATCCTGCAAACATCTTTAGTTTTACTTATAAAGAAATATAGATAGTTGTCCATTACAATATAATTACCAATTGTTTCACCATCAGCATATGCGTCCTTAAATTTATCTTTTTTCTCCAAATAGAAATCTGAAGCGTCAATTACTTTATACAGTTCACCGTATTTATATAACAGCCACTTTTGATCATAACTTAACTGTGCGATAAAAGTGTAACCATCATTATAATACTTAAGTTGTTTCTTTTCGCTGTCACTCAAATCATCTCTACTCTTATCAATTAAATTGTACGATGGTTTTGTTTCTTCAACAGTTGTTTCAACGTTACTACTTTCCGTATTACTTGTATTCTTAGTATTAGTTATGGAAGATGTTTCCTGTACTGTACCTTTATTTTTGCAAGCTGTCATACAACAAATTAAAAAAATCATAACAAAAATTAATGCAATTTTTCTCATTCTATCCTCCTGATATTTGTACTAATAATTACTATATTACTTTCTTACCAAAACTACCGTTCCGCTTCTGCCGTAGAAATATCCCTCAAAAGCAGAACCAAGAGTAATCGTAAGTTCATCACCATCTAATTCATACGGCATACTTCCTTCAATACCACCTTGATAGGGATAAGTCTGGTATAACTCTAATTCATTACCATTCACCGTATAAGAAAACGTTCTGTAATTAAATGTCACCTCACTGCTGTCTATTTTCAAAGTTTGATTATCCGCGTCTGGAGACACCCAAGTACCTAACAGATTATCCGCATTAACTGCACTGTCTGAGGATTGAGATAATGCAGTATTTCGATATAAAACATTACCCAAACTGTTTTTACATGCAGAAAATAGAACCGCCATACCTACAATCAAAACTGCTAAGCATAAATTTTTAAACTTATGTCTGCTTAGCTTTTTTAATTTAGTGTGATTTTTAATCAACTTCATTTTTTCTTCCTCCTCAAATTGTTTAAAAAATATATTTTATTACAGATATTTGAATATAGACTCAACCTATCTATAATGTAATCCCTGTGTATGCTTAAGAATCAATTTCATAAAACT
>NZ_DBLZMS010000012.1:0-378 GCF_057037865.1 Ruminococcoides sp. | reverse complement strand
AAACTGCATTTTATACTGGTTAGCAAAAAACACATTATCCATTATCCAAACTTTTATGAATAAAGAATTTTATAATTGCCTAAAATATTAAACATGGGCATAACAAAATTTCTAAGAGCTTTTTTCGTGAAATATGCTATTACAAGAAAAACAGCTATAAAGTGGCTTTAAATTCGCACTTTATAGCTGTTTGACCATTTATTTGACTACTTCTATTATACAAATGAATTTAATTTATTTATATCTTTCAGTTTTTGCTCCATTGTTATGTGCACATACTTTTCAAGTGTCATTTTCACTGTGGAATGTCCAAGAATTTCACTCACGCTTTTAACATTTATTCCTTTTTCAATTGCTCTTGTTGCAAAGGTATGTCTT
>NZ_DBLZMS010000011.1:0-50743 GCF_057037865.1 Ruminococcoides sp. | reverse complement strand
GAGCCGACAGCAGGGCTTGACCCGAAAGAGAGGATAAGAATCCGCAACTTTATAAGCGAAATTGCGGAGGATAAAATAGTATTGATTTCAACCCACGTTGTGTCGGACATTGAGTTTATTGCAAAGGAAATTATACTTTTAAAAAGTGGTCAGCTCGTGTCGCACGATACCTGTACCAACCTTACAAAAGAAATTGAAAATAAGGTATTTGAAGTCGAAATTAATAAGGAAGAACTTAAATATTTTCAAGATAATTACCGTGTGTCAAATCTCTATCATAACGACGAAAAAATCATTGTAAGATTAGTAACTGATATCCCACCTGAAAACTATAAAATACAATCCGTAAAAGCAACCCTTGAGGATTTGTATCTGTATGTGTTTGAGAACGGGAAATAACAAAAACAGAAAAAATAAGAAGATATTTAATATGTGCTTGTTAAATGCCGACAGGTTTTAGCTTTTAATGCTATTACCTGTCGGCATTTTTATGCTCTTTTTTGCATTGAAAGCAGAAAGGACTTTATTGTTATACAAGAGCAGGAGTCCTCCAGTCAATTTGATTTTTTAAATTCAGATTGATTGGAGGACAAAATATGGACAACAAACGTCCCAAAAGAAGAAAGGATAAGTATAATCCTTACACATTACATACAGAAAAGGGAAAGTACTATATCTCATTTACAGATGCTAAAAATTGATTCAAAAAGTTTTAATATCTAAGAAAATATTTGATAGTTTTAATAAATTTGAGCTTGAAGATATTTCTTGGATGAATGAATACGACAGGCATTATGAACACTCTGAAATATACGAAAGCACATTACACGAAAGAGGCGCTATAAATGTTGAATGTATGGAAGAATACTTGGATAATACTCAGAATATGGAAAATTTGCACATGGCGATAAAAAATTTGCCGGAAGTGCAGAAACGCAGACTGAAAAAGTATTATTTTGAAGAAAAAACTTTTGACGAAATAGCGTTTGAAGAAGGCTGTACTTATCAAAGTATTCAAAGATCCGTGTATCGCGCAGTGAAAAAAATTAAAAATATTTTAAAAAATTCATAAATTAGGGGTGTGTTTTAGCTTTTAAGTGAGGAAACAGGTGAAGGGATTATTTCTCTTTTGCCTGTTTTCTATACTCGCCAAAAATAGAGCAGGCATTGTTCTTTGAAAATAAAATATCAGCACATCAGATACATTCCTTCTGCTGTTCGAGCGGACAAGCTAAATGAGCGAACTTCTATACAGAACTTCAGGACTCAGACATTGAAAGGCAAATTCAATGAGGGCGATGACAGGCAGATGGTATAATGATACTTCCGTCAAGTCAAAAGTCGAGCGTGATAAAACCGTCGCAACCAAAGATGGCGGCTGTGGGAGATCCTCACGGTGGTGAAATTCCAATGGAGCTATATGCAAAGCCGTTTGATGTGTTCCTTGTCGCAGGGCATTGAGGATAAATAGCGACAATCGGATAGTGTGAAATTTAGAACTATCCAAAACGATTGATGTTATCCCGACAGCAGAAAATTAAAAATCTTCTGCTGTCGGGCGGTGAAAAATAAACTTTATGAAAGAGGTGTTTTAATTGGGATTTATTATAGGACTTTTTGTCGGTGCTTTTATAGGTGTAGTTTTTATGTGCTTGTGCAATGCAGCGGCAAAAGCTGATGAGCAGATGAAAGATCATATAAATGACAAAAACAAAAAATAAGGAACAGGTGATAATTTGAACGAAAACTATATAAAAGAAAATAACATTGATTCAGAACACAGAATAGAATCTGTTATAAACGACTGCAAGGTCACAATCTGCTTTTCTAAAAACAGAAACTTACTGGTTGAAAGAAATGTTCTGGAAAACCTTTTGGATACATTTGAGAACAGAATGAACGCACAGATTGGATGCTGAATTTCTTTAAGTTCATTTTCAGATTTCGCTGGATATTATAGAAATTATGTAGTATTGTTGGTTTGCAAAAATCGTATGAAAGGGTGATAAAATGAAAAGAGTATACTGCTTGTACAGAGTATCAACCAAAGGTCAGGTTGATAAAGATGATATTCCAATGCAGAAAACCTCGTGCAGAGAATTTGCAGAACGCAACGGCTGGACCATTCTGAAAGAGTTTCAGGAAAAAGGTGTGTCGGGATTCAAGGTTTCGGCAAGTGACCGAGATGCTATTCAGGATTTAAAAGCCGCCGCAGAAAAGAAAGAATTTGATGTACTCCTTGTCTTTATGTTTGACAGAATAGGCAGAATTGATGACGAAATCCCATTTGTCGTCGAATGGTTTATCAAACATGGTATAGAGATCTGGAGCGTTAATGAGGGCGAACAGCGTATGGATAATCATGTGGACAAGCTTATGAATTACATACGATTTTGGCAAGCCAACGGTGAGAGTCAGAAAACGTCAGCACGTGTTAAAACTCGCCTTAACCAAATGACGTTAGACGGCAAATTTACCGGAGGTGTTGCACCATTCGGTTACAAACTTATAAAAAGCGGTGAAGTCAATAAAAAGGGAAAAGAACTTATGGACATAGTCGTTGATGACGATGAAGCTACAATTGTCAAAATGATATTTAATATGACTGTTAAAGAGGGGTATGGTTCATATCGCATGGCTGATTATCTTAACAGTCACGGTATACGAACTCATAACAACAGTAAATTTCAATGCAACACAGTAAATCGTATTCTAAAAAATAAACTATATTGCGGTTATATGATATCAGGCGGTGTTGAATCCCCATACATAGAAAGACTTCACATCATTGATGAAAATGTATATGAACAAGCACAATTTATATTAAGTCAGCGTTCTAACAAAAATGAAGAGAAGAAACAAATTGCAAGAACTACAAAAGGCAGTACATTACTTTCCGGAAATATCTATTGCGCTCATTGCGGTCAGAAGATGGTATCAACAAGCTATATCGACCGATACGACAGGGCAGACGGCAGTCAGTACAGAGTTCGCAGACAGAGGTATATCTGTACGAACAAAGCAATGAAACGAGGTGCTTGTGACGGGCAGTCGGCTTATGTAGCGCACAGAATTGACGGTGCCGTGATTGCAACGCTGAGGGATTATCTCGCTAAAATCAAATCAACACCAAAAGATATAGCACTCGAAAAACGCTACAAATCCGAAATATCGGAGCATAGGAGGAAGCAGACAAAGCTTGAAAAAGAAATTGAAAAGCTTAAAAGACAGGTGGTTGAATTGTCCGCCGAAATAGGACGCTCTTTACTCGGCGAAAGCCGCTTTACTCCAGACATACTGTCAGCTTCTATTGATAATACAAACGATTTACTACATAAAAAAGAAATTGAATTTAGTGATATAAGGTACAAACTTGCCAATCAACAAAATGCGATGGACAAGCTTGATTTTTATTACTCACAGTTCAGAACTTGGGCAGACGAATTCGATAATTCAACAATGGAGCAGAAGAAAATGATAGCTTGCCAACTTATCAAAGAAGTAAAAGTATCACGAGGGTATGAAATTGAGATTATCTTCGACCTTAATTATGAACAATTCTTATCTCTATAAAGACTAATAGATTGAATTTATAAATTCAGTCTGCTATAATATTTTTAGCTTAGAAGTGGGTGAATATATATGAGTGAAGAAAACAAGATACAAATTTTTGAAGATAAAAAGATTCGTACTGCGTGGAATGAGTCGGAAGAAGAATGGTATTTTTCCATAGTTGATGTAATTTCAGTTCTGACTGACAGTAACGAACCTCGTCGTTACTGGAGTGATCTTAAGAGAAAACTTAAGGCTGAAGGAGCAAACCAGTTGTACGAAAATATCGTACAACTGAAAATGCAATCTCCTAAGGATGGTAAAAATTACAAAACAGATGTTGCAAATACAGAGCAACTTTTGAGAATAATTCAATCTATTCCGTCACCAAAAGCAGAACCATTTAAAATGTGGCTTGCAGAAGTTGGCAGAGAAAGAATAGATGAAACTATTGATCCCGAACTTACCATAGAGCGAGCTCTTGAAACATACCTGAAAAAAGGATATAGCAGAGAGTGGATAAATCAAAGACTTCAGGCTATACAGGTAAGAAAAGAGCTTACTGACGAATGGGATTCTCGTGGTGTAAAACAGGGGGTAGAATATGCAATTCTGACTGATGAAATCACAAAAGCTTGGTCAGGAATGACAACACGGCAGTATAAAAATCTAAAAGGATTGAAAAAGGAAAATTTGAGAGATAATATGAGTACGCTTGAGTTGGTACTAAATATGTTGGCGGAAGCTACTACAACCGAGATTTCCAAGGAGAAAAATCCTCAATCATTTTCTGAAAACAGAAGTGTTGCAAAGGAGGGCGGAGAAGTAGCCGGAAATGCACGAAAAGATATTGAGGAAAGAACAGGAAAACCTGTTATTACTTCAAAAAATGCTGTTGATTTTTCAAATCTCATTTCCGATGTAATAGAAAATGATTTTGATAAAAGTGAATAAAGTATTTTGATTGCCTTGTGAGTTAAAAAATCCCGCAAGGCTTTTATTATATCCCGATTTCAAGTTTGTTTCTCGGATGCTTGGAAGATAGAATATTTTTCTGTTTGTTAATACTGGTGTGAGTGTAAATTTGCGTTGTTGTAATCGAACTATGCCCAAGCATTTGCTGAATATATCTGATGTCAACATCTTCTTCAAGCAGGAGAGTTGCAAAAGAGTGTCGAAACATATGCGGAGTAATGTGCAGCGGCACTTTTGCTCCGATTGCATAGCTGTTAATCATATTGCGAACAGACTGCTCCGATAGACGATTGCCAAGCCTGTTTATAAAGAAAAATCTGTTGGTTGTTATTTCACATTCAAACGCGTCTTTATACCTTTTAAGCAGAGCCTGAACATTTTGATTGCAAATTTGAATCAGTCGTTCTTTTGAGCCTTTTCCGTAAATTTTGATTATGTAATCATTAAAATCAATTTGTTCAGTCGTGAGTGTACATAATTCAGAAATCCTCATTCCGGTGGCAAATAGTAACTCAAGTATGAGTGCATTCCGCAGAGCAACTTTTTTAGCATACTCAGTTTTCACTTTAGTAAGTTGTAGATAAGCAAACCTAATAATTTGCTCAATATTATTTATAGGAATAGTTTTAGGGAGAATAAACGGTTCTTTATACTTGATTTGTATCTTATGAAAAGGATTAATATCAATAAGTTCCTCAATTTCAAGATAGTGAAAAAACGCTTTTAGCGAAGCAATTTTACGCTTCACACTCTTGGGCTTGTACTTAAAATGCAGTAAATCAATGTATTGCTCAATGGATTTTTTGTTTGTCCATTCAATAGCAGATTCCATAGTAAATTCAAAATACTGCCTTAAATCAATGGTGTATGATTTTATCGTTTTTTGATCGAGATTTTTTCTTGAAAGGCAAAAGTTTAGATAATCAGTTGTTAGATTATTTGCTTGTGCATTTTTTATTTCCATCGCATATAGCTCCTTATATTTAATAAAATTATTATGCAATAGAAAACAAAGAAAGTCTATTCAAATGCCTAGATTTATTTTGCATAAAAGTATGTTTATAAAGCAGTGAACAAGATTCTATTATGCAAAATACATAAAAATACCGTGTGAAATTTTATAACTGATTTGCGTAAAAGTTATTTAAACATTTGTCAAATTATGTTATAATTAATACCATAAGGGTAATTATAAATATTTTTGTATTACGTACCCGAAATATAGATTTAGTTAAGGTTTAATACTTTTTTCTTAGAATGAGATTAAGCACTACATAGACATACACCAGTTGAATGTAAGCTGTGTAGCGTATTTTGTTAACAGAAATGTATTATTGACCTTACCTGAAAATAATGAATAAAGGATAACTTAGAATTATCAATCATCAAGGGGCTATAGTATGAGCGCTAAGAATCAATTTGATTGGATATCATTTTATGAGGAGTTTGCAGATAAGCTACTTGCATATAAGGACAATCGGCAGGAGCTGATTGAAAAAATAAAGCAGGTTTATGAGGTTACAGGGATAAAACTGCCGACTATTGATAGAGATAAAGGCGGAAATAATATCCTTGTTGATATTGATCCTTTTACAGTTTTTGGATTATTTAATAAACAACTAACTGAAAAGAACAGAATAAAACTTATTACTGAATTCAAGGAATTGTTTGACATAAAAGCTGATGTTCCTATGTCTTTTGACGGAATTCCTGTGTTAAGTCCACTAAAATCTACTTTTTTCTATTTTGTAGATAACAGAGGAGAATCAGATATACAAAACCTCTGGTCAATTTTTGAATTAGCGCTTACTCTGTCAAAAAACGATACAGAAGAAAACAGACAAGAGTTTATTTCTGTTTTTAATACAGTTAGGAAACAAAAAGGCGTAAAATGGAATTTGTCAATGGGCTTATACTGGATTCGTCCCAACAGATTTATAAATTTAGATTCACGCAATAGGTGGTTTATAAAGAATAATGACAGCTTACCTGAGTCAATTACAGCCACAGTAAAAAATCTGCGTGATACGCCGAAAGCAGAGATATACTTAAAACTTTGTGATGATTGCATTGCTTATATTCAATCTGACAAATGTTCCTATAAATCATTGGCAGATTTTTCTTGCAGTGCGTGGAGTGTATCTAAGCAAGATGATGAATATGAGAAACTTTCCGAGAAAAGCGATGCTAATTCCGGCGCAAAGTTCCTGCGTTGGTTCAAACCTCTTTTGCAGGCGCTCAAAGATTTAGGCGGTTCGGCTACTCCGAAAGAAGCACGAAATAAAATTATAGAAAACGAAAAGCTGACCGAGAAAGAAACAAGCGCTGTTGTTGGCAAAACGCAAACGCCTGAATTTAACAATGACGTTGCTTGGGCAAGGCAGTACCTTGTCAGAGGCGGTTATTTGGACAACAGCACGCGTGGCATTTGGAAACTTACCGAAAACGGCTGGACTGTTGATATGACAGATGAATTAGCATCAAAGATATTCAAAACGATTGTTAAAGAAAACCAGCAAGATAAAGAAGATAAAGGCTCAGCTCTTGCTGACGAAGATGTAAACACAAAGCGTTATTGGATTTACTCGCCCGGCAATAATGCTTCAAAGTGGAGTGAATGTACCGAGAAAGGAATTATGCTCATCGGTTGGGGTGAAATCGGTGATTTGACACTCTTCACTTCAAAATCGGAAATGAAATCTGCTATGCAGGACACCTACGGCGACAATAAGCCTTATCGCAATGCAGCTCTTGCTACTTGGCAGTTTGCCAATGAGATGAAACCGGGCGATATTGTTTTTGCTAAGCAAGGTATGTATAAAATAATCGGTCGTGGCGTTGTTGAGTCCGGTTATATATATGATGACAGTAGCGAAGATGAGTATAATAACACCCGTAAAGTAAAGTGGACAGACATCGGTGAATGGGAACATCCCGGTAAGGCAGTTATGAAAACGCTGACCGATATTACCCAATATACAGAATACGTTGAAAAGCTCAATGCAATGTTTGATACAGAAGATGATGACGATGATATTGACGTCGAGGAAGAACCGCTGAACACCTATACCAAAGAGAACTTCCTTGCAGACGTATATATCAGCGAAAAACAGTATGACACTTTAGAAGGACTGCTCCGAAAGAAATTGAATGTCATTTTGCAGGGCGCTCCGGGTGTCGGTAAAACATACGCCGCAAAGCGTCTTGCCTATTCAATGATGGGTGTTAAGGACCCCGAACGTGTGCAGCTTGTTCAATTTCATCAAAGCTATTCCTATGAGGATTTTGTCGAGGGCTTCCGCCCGTCAAGCACAGGAATGAATTTTGAAATTAAGAAGGGCGCATTTTATAACTTCTGCAAAAAAGCGTCCGATGATAAAGAAAACGAGTATTTCTTTATCATTGATGAAATCAATCGTGGCAATCTCAGTAAGATTTTCGGCGAGCTGTTTATGCTGATTGAAGCCGATAAGCGAGGTAATGATATTCAGTTGCTCTACTCTTCGGACAAGTTTTCCGTCCCGAAAAATGTTTACATTATCGGTATGATGAACACAGCTGACAGAAGCTTGGCGATGATTGACTATGCGCTCCGCAGGCGTTTTGCGTTCTATGAAATGAAGCCTGCGTTTGAATCCGAGGGCTTTAGAGAATATCAGTACGGATTAGAAAATGATAAATTCAACAAACTAATTGACTGCGTTATCAGCCTGAATCAGAAGATTGCCGACGACGAATCTCTCGGTGAGGGCTTCTGTATCGGTCACAGCTATTTCTGCGATATTGAGGAGATTAAGGAGAACACGCTGACCGATATTGTGGAGTTTGAAATTATCCCCTTGCTCAAAGAGTATTGGTTTGACGAGCCTTCAAAAGTGAAAGAATGGTCTGACCGTTTGAGGAGTGCTGTCAAGTGATTCCGATTCAAAATATCTACTATATGCTCTCCTACGCATTTCAGGTGCTTAATGAGCAAGGATATAAAAGTGTGGCGACAGAGCATTTTGAGAATGTGGCGGATTTATGCGCCGCAATACTGATTAAAGGCTTGTCAAAGCAGCTCAAGCGTGGTCTGATGAAGGACTATATCCCGAAGCGTGAACCGCTGACGGCACTGCGTGGTAAAATGGAAATTTCGGAAACACTGAAAACAAATTCCATTATCAAGCGGCAGGTTGTGTGCTCCTACGACGAGTTTTCCGAAAACGCCTATATGAACCGTATCATCAAGACGACAATGCTGCGCTTGATGGTAGCGGACGTTGACAAGAGCCGCAAAAAGGAAATGAAAAAGCTTTTGGTTTTCTTGGTTAATGTCGAACCGCTGCCGATTTACAGAATCAACTGGAATCTGCGCTATGACCGCAATAATCAGACGTACCGTATGTTGGTTTCGATTTGTTATTTGGTTTTGAAGGGCTTGTTGCAAACCCAGTCGGACGGCACGTCAAAGCTGATGGACTTTCTCGACGAGCAGCGTATGCACCGCTTGTATGAGAAGTTTATTCTGGAATATTTCCGCAAGGAGCACCCGGAACTGACCGTCGGCGCACCGCAAATCCCGTGGCAGCTCGACGACGATTTCAGCGATATGCTGCCGGTTATGAAATCGGATATTGTGCTCGAAAAAGACGATAACATTCTGATTATCGACGCTAAGTATTACGCCCATTCCACACAGCAACGGTTTAATAAGGCAACCGTCCATTCAGCAAACCTGTATCAGATTTTTACCTACGTCAAGAACAAGCAGGAAGAACTGAAGGACAGGCAAGTAACCGTTTCGGGAATGTTGCTCTACGCCAAAACAGACGAACAAATTGTCCCCGACAACACCTATCAAATGAGCGGCAACCAAATAAGCGTGAAAACGCTTGACTTGAATTGCGGGTTTGATGAGATTCGGGAGCAGTTGGATAAGCTGACGATTTAGAAAGGTAAAAAATATGCCATTCAATAGAGAAAGTTATAAACAGATAGCAACGCAGGGCTTTTTTTCTGAATATCTTCCGCCATGTTTTTTCTTGGATAAAAAGGTTTTAAATTATGTTCCACCCGAAAACTGTGATATAATACAACCATATTGTTTTACAATGAGCAAATATGATCAGGCTGATTCCAGAAGAAATATTTATATTCCTGAATTAGGATCATATCTTGTATTACACGAATATATGTGGAATAATAATTTGCTGAAAGAATTGATAGATTTTACAAAAAGTGAGGATTATTCTTTTTCTCCAGTTATTAATCAACAAGGTCAAATTTATAGATTTGAACAATCATATGGACAAACAGAGGAAGTATTAGAGGAATCTTTTGAAATATGTTCTGACTACATAGAAAACATATCAAAAAAAATAATAAAGGCAACTGGAGCAAAACTGATTCTAAAATTAGATATATCAAATTTTTATGGTGCCATTTATACACATTTAATTCCTACTATAATTATGGGATATGAATTAGCTGTTTCAGAATATCGTCAAAGCCAAAAAGGCGAAAATTTAAGTCCAACATATGAAAAATACTCCAAACTTGATAAATTAGTTCGTAGAATGAATTCAAATCAAACAAATGGATTATTAGCAGGTCCTTTTGTTTCTCGATTGATATCAGAAGCGCTGCTTACAAGAATAGATAAAGAAATAAAATCTGAAAACATCCGGTTTGTCAGATATGTTGATGATTATGAAATCTTTGTTTTTGATGATAATACTGAAACGACAAAAAGCAAAATTGATTTGATTCTTAGAAAATATAACCTAACTATTAATAACGAGAAAACAAGAGAAGAAAAATTCCCATATTATATTAATAAGAATCTTAATAAACTATTTACTGATCTACACATTGATGAATTTGATAATGAACATCTAATGGATATGTTTAACAGCTTTTTTACATTAGAAAACAAGGGAACAAAGGGAGCAATAAGATTTTTGTTAAAATCTTTAGAAAAAGATCCCATTGATATATCAAATTCAGAATTATACAAGGCATATCTGTTAACTATATTACAGAACAATAAACGCTCTTTAATTAAAGCTTGTCAGATTTTAATTGAGAAGAAATCCGAAAACTTTTGTATTAATGATAAAGATATTACGTTAATTAAAAAAATACTTCTACGCAGTTTGCGGCAAATAAATGATTTAGAAGTAATTTGGTTATTGTACCTATTAATTGAAATTGAGGGAATCGAAAGAGATGATGATATAATAATTCAGATATGTTCAAGCAAAAATGAATTAGCTCAAGTAATGCTATTAAGAAAAGGATTCATATCTCAGGATTTAAAGCAAACAATGAAATCATCCTCGACTTCTTGGATATTGAATTATGAATTGTTTTCTGAAAACATAATAACCGAAGATGAATTCAAAGAAAAACTTACAATTCACCAAAACTTGAATATGTATAACAAACTAAAACAAAAAGGAATCCATTTTTGCGAATTCTAGCAAACAAACTGGAACGGGAGAAGATGAAATTAATCATCTTCTCCCGTTGATTAAACAAGTATCAATTCATTATTGACAATTTCTTCTGCACGGTTGCGTATATTATTCATTCTCTTTACCCACAGCATTTGATTATCTGCTTTGAGTTGGTCGGTTATACCTTCCTTTTCGGCAAGCTGCTTTACTAACCGAAAGAACATATCCTCTGCCTGTTCGTCAATATCGGCGAGGTAGGCTGTGAGCTTGCAACTCGTCAGCAGGTTTGTATATAAGATGGGACGATGATGTTTGATATATTTCAAATGCCGCTTGCCCCAAATGCCAATTTTAACCTTTGGCTGTTCGGGCAATTTCAGGTCGGGTAAAAGGTAATCACCTTGCTGTGTATATGTAATCTTATTTGTCATAATTAATTCCTCCATAGTGGTCGAAAAAGTGTGTACAAAGTTCGATGTAAATTGCCAGTATTTATGCGATTCTTAGAGTGTTGAACTTAATGGGTTAAGGTATCATCATTACCAACCTCAAAATCCGCAAATATACCGTTTACGAGCTTTTGCTGACAACCTTCATTTTCTCGATTTTAGCGTTAGCCACCTTAACCAAAACTTCATCAATGAGGTCGGTGTATTTACCTTCGGATATTAGTCTATTCCTCAAATCATTTAGGCTTTTAATCACTAATCGCCTTTCTTCATAATTTAGATAGACGTGATACTTTGTATTCATTCTGCTTCCTCCTTCAAGAAATCAGTAAAGGAAGCTGTGTTGCTAACAAAGGTATCGTAAGTAAACTGAGCACCCAAACGAAAGCCAACAATAAAACTATCTAATTCCGATTCCCCTAAAACGATATTTGAAGCATTTGCATATGACAAAAAAGTTTTCTTATCATCTCCTGACAGGCTTTTCGTTAAGACTTCCTCTGCGTTAGCAAGAATAGTCATATATTTTTGAATATAACTGCCTTTTTGGTAACTGCGAGTTTGTGGATCAATATTCCCATAGAACAATTCTGAAATAATGTTTTTCATTTTGTAAAACCTCCGTTAATCTTGATTATATCCTACAAAATCAATCATTCCGACTGTTTTACATAAGACCTTCTTTATCTCTAATACCCCGTGGAATGTTTTTAGTGAACTGGGATTGTGCGAGTGCTGTTTAAGAACCAAATGTAGTATGCGAGGCAGTTACTTTCCCTCCTTACAAAGTAAGTTGGGGGAGCCAGAAAACGACAGGTTTTTACCTGTCGTTTTTTTAGTGAAATAAATCCTTACGGATTTGTGAAATATGCTTTGCGTGTGAAATATTCCTTCTGAATGTGAAATGCCTACGGCGTGAGCTGATTTATTTCGTTTCACTTTCTGTGTTAGCAGAAAATTTCACAATACGTTATGTAGTATTTCACCGTTTGCACAGCAAACAATTTCACGGAGCAGTTGATGTGTGGAAACGAAATTTCAACCATGTCAAGCAGCTTTTTGATTACGGCAGTTCCGTTCGTAAGGTTATGTGTACAACCAATGCGGTTGAAAGCATAAATTCAAGTTTCAGAAAAGTTACAAAAAAGGGTGCTTTTCCAAATGAAATGCACTACTCAAATTGCTCTATTTACGCACAACTAGGCTTTACAAAAAGTGGAATGGCAGTAAGGTTCAAAATTGGGCTATGGTCAGAAATCAACTGGCTGCGAATGAAAAAATCAGTGCCCGTATTAAAAAATACGAGCATATGATTTAAGGCATTAACATAATTTTTTATGATCTTTAAAAACTTACACACTTTTCTTGACAAAGCCTCATATCTATTATTATAATGATGATGACCATGAACTCCCATTCCCAGGAGAGAAAATGTCCCCGGATGGTGGTAATAACCGGTATGTTTACACAATTTACGGTGTGAACAATCCGAGAGCTATTTTTAATAATAACACTACTGATGCTGCAACCAGACAACAACATCCCGGTATCAATCAACCCGGAATTGAAATAACAGAAGATGAAATGTGGGTGGTAAATGAAACTGCATATAGCCAGAAACCACAGGGAATTACTGTTCATTTTTATCGTCCTTCTAATTGGGAATATTGGGACACAAGAATTTACTTCTATGAAGATAATGATATTCTGATGTCATGGCCTGGTACTCTCATGAATAGTCAAATGGATGATAATTGGTTATCCTATACGATCTATGGTGTGGAAAATCCGAAAGTAATGTTCAATGATTCGAAGAATAAACAGATACCTGGTGTATTGCAACCTGGGCATTTGGTTACACAAGATGTGTGGTTTAAGGATAATATTTGGACAACATATGAACCAGATTAACTGATTCATTATAAATTTCTAAAGATGAAGGAGCAATTATGTTTGCTCATTCATCTTTGAAATTAGTGCTACAAACTTTTGAAAGGTTTTATATATGAAAACAACTAGATTAATACGAGTAAATATAGTATTTGCAATATCTTTTTGTACAGTTTTTATTTTAATGTTTTCAAGTTGTAAAGAGCTATACCCTATAACAAAAACTGCTGAAGGATATACATTTGAAATTGATGAAAATCAAAACGCTACATTGATAAAAACCGATATATTGGCTGAAACCATTGAAATTCCTTCGGAAATTTCTTCATATAAAGTCAAAAAGCTAAGTTGTGTAGAAGAAGCTGCATTAGTTGGGGTGTCTCTTACAGGTGTATTTGAGGGAAATAATGTTGTAAAAGAAATTATAATACCTGAAGGAGTAGTGGAAACTTATGGCCCGGCTATAGCTAATTGCTATAATCTTGAAAAAATTACTATACCAGGCACAATGACGACATTTGACGTAGTGCGGTGTGATAATTTAAAGGAAGTGAACATTGTTGACGGAGATACTATTACCGAATCCTTTAGTTTCAGCGATTGTTCCGGGCTTGAAGAAATATACTTACCGAAGCAAATTAACAAAATCAGCACTAATGCTTTTGCTCGTTGCTATTCATTAAAAAATGTGAAGTTTTCAAAAAATGTTTATTGTATAGAGAGTGTGGCTTTCCAAGGATGTACTTCACTTACAAATATTGATTTACCCGACAAGCTATCAGAAATAGGTTCAAACGCTTTTCAATGTTGTACTTCTCTGCAAACTATTGATGTTCCGTCAAAGGTCAGGATTATTGAGAGCTGGACATTTGATGGTTGCAAATCTCTTGAAATAGTGAATTTGCCTGAGGACTTAATAAAAATAGGTGACGGAGCTTTTCGGGATTGCGTTTCTTTAGAGAGAATTAATGTCTATGATGAATGTGATTACATTGCGGACAACGCTTTTGATGGATGTGATAAACTTACAATCTGCGGAATGAAGGGTAGTTATGCAGAACAGTATGCAAAAAAACATAACATACCATTTGAAAAATTGGATACAACAATTCAGTCTGTAAATTAATAATTATCGGTTTGTTGATAATTAAAACTATATTTTTTACGAGAGAATTTTAATATGATGAAAAAAATATAAATTACCTATTGGGATATTGTGTGCAGTGATAGCGATACTTATATTGCTGCAAAGCTGTTCAAGTGAACATTGGTGGTTTGGGTACACATATGAAACCGATGGATATACAAATAAATCGGCAACAATTGTAAAGATAAACTACCCGTCAGAGAAAGTTGTAATTCCTTCAACAATATTTTTCCATAAAGTAAATGCTTTAGGCGGATATGTTACAGGATACAATTTGTGGGGAGCAGAAAGGAAAGGAATGTTTGAGGATAACGATATAGTAAAAGAGATTGTTGTTTCTGAAGGGATAGAGTATATATTTAACAGATGTTTTGACCATTGTATTTCATTAGAAAGCATACAACTCCCAAGTACTATAAAACAATTCTCTTTTACGAATTGTGAAAGTCTGAAAAATGTTAATTTTAATGGTGATGTAAAAGAAATTGAAAGTTTATCATTTTCAGGCTGTTCTTCATTAGAAACGCTTGTAATTCCGGATAATATTGCTGATCGTGGTATAGCATACGGTGCTTTTTCCGGTTGCACATCACTAAAAAGTATAAATATTCCCGATAATATTACTGCAATACAACGATATACATTTAGTAATTGCATATCCTTAAAACAGTTAGTTTTGTCTAAAAATATTAAGAGCATTGAATGGGGTGCTTTTGAAAATTGCACCTTGCTGGAGAAAATTATCATTTACGATAAGGCAGAACATATTGCGGATAATGCCTTTGAAGGTTGCGATAAGCTCACAATCTATGGAATAAAAGGCTCATATGCAGAACAATATGCAAATGAACACAATATACCTTTTGAAGAATTGAATAACATAGTTGACTGATTATATTTGCGGAGATTAAATAAAGTCAAATTTTAGAATTTAAATGCCGACAAGTTATAGCTTTTAATGCTATTACCTGTCGGCATTATTTTTTGCCCTTTTGCGTTGAAAGCAGAAAGGGCACTTATGATTTATAGAAACAGAAGTCCCCCAATCGACCTGAATTAAAAAATTCAGATTGATTGGAGGAAAAATTAATGGATGTAAATTGCAATAGCAAGTTGAAACAATTTTTTGAGAATAGTGTAAATCTAATTAGGGTACAAATTTTACTCGTGGACTGTGAAAAAACAGCATTGCAAAAAACAATATGGCACATAACCGTTATCACTTTCGGTTATGTGCCTTTTGTAGTTTAATAAGTTTGTTAAGAATACCACGATTGATTACAGTCAAAAACAAGGAAGATTTCAGTGTGTTAATTTCCAAAGTAAGTTCCACCATGAAAGTTACTTTGGAAATTAACTATTTACTTTTTTGTTTAAGTTTGCGGTAAATATGAATTGTATAATCCGTTTTATTGTGTTATTATGTAGTAAAATAGTGTGCAACATTGGTGTTTTGAAAAAATTATGTTGCTGAAATTAAACTTGAAATAACTGACGGGTGGCATATGGTTCGCAAAGTTGACAAAACAAAGCTTCTGACTGTTGTCGGGATAATTATATTCCTGTTTGGAGGTGCGGTGAGAATTTTTTCTCATCTTACTTCCTCGGCGGACAATTATATTGAAAATTTTGATGTTATTATCTTTTCCGGGCTTATTATAGGCTGGGGTGTGTCTGTTGCATATCGCATTGTTCAGAAGAATATACGAATCTGCCTTGTGATATCTGCGGCGCTTATGCTCTTGTGGATGGCTCTTCGTGCCATAAAATACAACAGTCCTGCCGACATCAACACATATGGACGGTATCTTTGGTATTCATATTACATAGCAATGGTGTTTTTGCCGCTTATGATGTTTTTTGCAATGCTGAATATCGGTAAGCCCGAAAATACAAATAACCGAAAATATCTTTTGATTATACCTGCCGCCGTTCTTGTGCTGCTTGTTATGACGAACGATTTTCATCAGCTTGCTTTTGTATTTGAACCCGATTTTCACAATTGGAACAAACAATACAGTTACGGTCCTGTTTACTATGTAATTGTAGTGTGGATTTTTATACTTGTACTTTCGTCAATTGTGCTTTCAATAAATAGATGCAGAATTTCCGCAACACGCAAAAAGCTGTGGATTCCGATTGTAATAATTCTTGTCGCAATAATTTACACACTCTGGAATAATCTGAATCACGGATATTCGGGACTTAGAATTTACAATGTTCCCGAGGTGTTCTGTTTTGCCTCAATTGCTCTATGGGAAAGCCTTATTCAGATAGGTCTTGTGCCGTCAAATACGGGTTACGGCGATTTTTTCAATGCGTCAAATCTTAACACTCTCATATTTGACAATGAGGGCAATGTGAAATACCGCTCAAAAAACGCAACAAATGTTTCAAAAGATGTTGTTCTGCAAAACGGTAACAGTGTTGTGATTGATGAAAATATAATTCTTAAAAAGCATAATATAAAAGGCGGTAAGGCAGTTTGGACGGAAGATATATCGGCAATTAACCGAATTAACAGAGAACTTTCGGAAGTAAAAGAGCAGATTTCGGAATACAATGTAATCTTAAAATCAGAGGCAGAGCTGAAAAAACGAAGAGCGGCAGTAACCGAACAGAACAAGCTCTATGACAGTATAACTGAATTTATCCGTCCTCAGCTTTGCGACCTTGAAAATATACTCAAAAACATTGAAAATAACAGCGGAGATATTTCGGTCAATTATGCCCGTGCCTGTGTTGTGAATGTTTACATCAAGAGAATAAGCGATCTGCTCATTATGGCAAAAAGCAGAAAAATGCTGAATGCTTTTGAGCTTGAAAACAGTATCCGAGAACTTGCCGAGTACATTTCTGTTTACGGAATTTCGTGTTCGTTTTTCAGTAATGTTTCGGGAGAAATTTCAGCCGAAAAAACTATTGCACTTTTTAAATTCATCGGGATTTTTATAAGGCATATAATGAACTGCACAGATGCGTTGCTGTTTAATTTAAAAGTCCATGAGAAATTTATTGATTTAAAAATCAACTGTGACAGCAAAAATGAAATGAAAATTCCCGATGATTTACTTGACGATATTATAAAACTCGGCGGAAATGTCACCACGGAATATGACGCTGACACGCTGTTTGTGTTTGTTCGTATGCAAAGCGGAGGTGATGACATATGACACCCATCCTTGAAATGCGTTCGTTTGTTTGTGTTATATTGATGAGTGTGCAATTTGTTGTTGCCTGTGCGGCAATATACAACGCAACGCAATCTTTTCTTTATAAAATCAGGTTGTGGAAACCGATTTCAGCGGTTATAATTGCAGTAATCTCTTTGACAATGTTTTTGGTAAGCACTCATGTCTTGAGTAAAATATATTATGATAACCAAATTAATAAAATGTCTGAATTTTTTGGCAGAATGCCGTTTGCTCTGTCTGTCGGCATAACGGCATATTGTGCTGTAATGTCTGTGTATATAACGATAAGGCTTCATCATTGCAGGAATACCGATATTACCGCAATGTCAATTAAAGAAAGCTTTGACGGCTTGCCGACAGGACTTTGCTATTTTGACGAAAACGGACTTGTTGTATTGAAAAATAACCTTATGGAAAGCATATGCCTTGAACTTACGGGTAAATCGCTTAATGTTGCAATGCCCTTCAGAGAGAAGATAAAAGAGGCTTCTCAATATGAAAATGACGGGGCATTTACAGTCAGATTAAAGGACGGCAGGGTTTTCAGCTTTTCGTTGTCGGAAACGGAAATTTTTTCAAAACCGTATTTTCAGCTTGCGGCAACCGATATAACAGAGTTTACAAAGCTTACATCAACCTTGGAATATGAAATAGGCGAGTTAAAAAAGGTTAATGCTCATCTGAAAAAATACAATGAAATGGTCTGTGACCTGACAAGAGAAGAAGAAATTCTTCGCACAAAAGAGATAATTCATGACAGGCTCGGCAGTACGCTGATAACAACAAGAAGATATCTTGAAAACGGCACTCTGTCTGAAAATAACAGTAAATTACTTGAAATGTGGAAAAACAATATTTCTGTTTTAAATACCGCAGAGAATGATTGCAAAGACGAAAACTTTGCTAAGGATATTGAAAATGCCGCAAAGCTTGTCGGAATAACGCTTGAAACAGTCGGAAATCTTCCGACAGATAACAATGCGGTTGCACGGGTTCTGACTTTTGCAACAATGCAATGCCTTAACAATGCCGCAAGACACGCAAAAGCAGATAAAATGATTCTTGAAAGTCTTGACGACGGTGAAAAATATATTTTTAAATTTGCAAATAACGGCAGAAAACCGCCTCGAAAAATCAATGAGGGCGGCGGACTTTCTTCCGTAAGAAAAAAAGCAGAGCAAATCGGCGGAAGCATGAAAATATCGACTTCCGAAATTTTTGTTCTTGAAATCACAATACCGAAAAGCGAGGTGCTGCAGTATGACAAGAGTGCTGATAGTTGAAGATCAGTCAATGCCGAGAACTTTATTTGAAATGTATGTAAACCAAAGCGAAAACTATACGCTTGCGGGCTCAATAAGTAATGCCGATATGACGGATTATCATTGTGAAAATTCCGATGTTGACTTGATTTTAATGGATATATGCACTTCAATGGGGGCAAACGGTCTTGAGGCGGCTGAAAGAATAAAAGCAAAGTTCCCGAAAATTAAGATAATCATTGTTACCTCAATGCCCGAATATTCCTATCTAAAGCGTGCCAAGGAAGCAGGAGTTGACAGCTTTTGGTACAAAGAGGTAAGTCCCGAGCCTATTATTGAACTTATGGACAGAACAATGAACGGTGAGCGTGTGTTTCCCGACACAACTCCCAAAATTAAATTCGGCAACGCAATGAGTACGGATTTTACCGAAAGGGAGCTTGAGGTTTTGCGTGAACTGACAAGCGGTGATACAAACACGGAAATTGCCAAAAGACTTTACATTGCTCCGGGTACTGTCAAGAACTATATACAGTATATGCTTGAAAAAACAGGCTTTAAGTCAAGAACAGAGCTTGCCGTAAAGGCAAGAGAGGCGGGACTTGTAATCCTTGACGATAGAGTTAACGACAAATAAATACTTTTTTCTGAATATGTGCCGTTTGGCACATATTTTTTTGCTGTTAAAACAGTATAATACAATTACAGGATATAAACTGCTCAGACGGTGAATATCTTTTGTGCAAAACGCTATCTTTGTCCGATTAATAATCAAAGACAAAGGTGCATAAAATTTATTATTTAATGACAGGAGGAAAAACTATGGAGGCAAAAGGTTCAACTTTTCTTAAAGTAACGGGAATCCTTATGATTGTATTCGGTGCTATTGCATTGATTGTGTCAATCATCGCCATTCTCGGTATCGCCGCACTTGCAGCTTTTAACGACGGTACATACGATATGACTATGCTTTATGTCGGCGGCGTTTTCGCACTTATCAGTGCGGTTGCTGAGTTTGTTGCAGGTATTATCGGCGTTATCAACGCAAAACTTCCGCACAAGGCAAATACATGTATTGTATGGGGCGTTGTTGTTGCTGTTATGTGTATTGCAGGCGAAATTATCAGCATGATAGGCGGATCACAGTTCAATGTATTCTCTCTTATCTGCGGTCTTGCTATCCCTGTACTTTACATTATAGGCGCTGTTAAGAACAAAGCATAATTATTTTATTATTTACCCCCCTTTTAATTACCCACCGTAAATATTTTTAGCACAAGGTCACAGCTGTCCGAACAATCGGGCGGCTGTGCTTTTTTGTTTATGTTGTGAAATATGCCGTTTGGCACATCCATATTCTATCGCAAAATTGTACAATATAAGTGAAAGATATAGGTGAAAAGGGGTGATGTCCGTTGAAGAAAATTTTGCTCAGTGTTCAGAATAATTTGCTCAGTGAGGCTATTCAAAATGCCCTTGTAAAGAAGGGAAGATTTTGTATTGAAAATGTTTCACCGAATCAAGACGGGAAAATTCTTGATTTGTGCATTGCAGAAAGAGTTGATGTTTTGCTTATGGATGTCACAAGACTTGCCGATTCAACTATTGAGAAACGGCTTGAGCTTTGTGGAAAAGTAAAGGAATATCTGCCAAGCTGTAAAACGGCTCTGCTCTGTGACGAACAGGCATATCCCGACCTTGCCGACAGGGTTAAACAGGCAAAACAATTCGGAAAAATAAGCTCGTTTTTTTATTCATCCGTAACGGCAGATTATCTTGCCGCCGCACTTGACGCACTTTAAAAAGGAGGTACTGTTTATGGGTATATTTGACAGCTTAAAAAATATGACAAATCAGGCTGTAAAAAACAATGTTTCAAAGGCCGTTTCGGGAGCGGTAAACAATGCGATGCACAAAAGCAAAACATTTGTATTTGCCGATTATCCGAAAAATGCAGATGAACTCAAAAAAATGCCGGAGCTTGACTTTTCGTCACCTCTTTCAACAGCGGCATTTGCTATGCTTGTGTTGCTTGAATATGACGAAAGTCCGGAAAACACAATAGAAATGCTTAATGTATTAAAAGGACCTCAGCCGATGAACGGGATGGATGTTCAGTTTTTGCGTGACAGAATCAAGGGCAGGGGATATATTCCTCGCTCATATTTTGAGGGTTCATCCGTGAAGAACGATTATACACCGAATGTTCCGTACAAAATAACCGTTTCCGAGTATGCATATACCTATCAGAGCGAGGGTTATGCAAAGGTTCAGGTTCAGTCGTCGGGAGCAGACTCACCTCGTCCGATTGAGCTTCGCAGAAAGGGCAATCAATGGTTCTTATGGCGTAATCTTGCACTCTCTGACATACGAACTCCGGCTTCGGTTGACCCTTGGGCATGAAGGAGGGATTTTTATGAAAATCAAGAAAAAAGTAAAGCGTATTTCGAGTGTTGTTTTATGCTTTCTCATGCTGTTGACAACACTTCCTATGACAGCCATAACCGCAAATGCGGCGGCTCAGGCTTATATCAAATATATCGACACCGAGGTTTACATAGGAGATGTCCTTAACATTATCGTGGGAGTAAACGGCGGCAGTACAGGCGAAACCTTTACCTATCAATGGCAGGCAAAATATCCGAGCCTAAACTGGGTTAACCTTTCCGATAAAACCGACAGACCCAACTCGAAATTTTCGGGTGTTTTTACAGACCATCTTAAATTTCAGACCTACGCAGAACTTGTAGGACCTGACTCAGGGTGGAAAGATGTTGTCTTTAGATGTAAAGTAACGGGCTCAAAAAGCGGTACTTTTTATTCGGGAAAATGTAACTTTCCGGGACTTCTTGAGAAGACAGAAATTCCTATAATTGGATTTTTAGGCTTGGAGAAACCTGAACAGCGGAAAATCCCCTCTACTACGGCAACTCCGATAAACAGCACTTACTACAGTTTTGATTATATTGAGTGGTATGAGTACAAAAACAACAAAGTTAGCAGAAAGCTCAACGACGGAGAAGCTTTTGACAGCGGTATGTATTGTTGTCAGCTATACTTTAATATGAACAAAGGATATGCGGTTGACAAAGACGCAGTATGCGGTTTGTACAATGGCGACAGTCAGGCGACAATTCTTCAGGATGAAACCACAGGTCAATATTATATTTGGGCATATTACAATGTTCCATATGAATCGCCATCATTTACACATCAGTTCCCTGAGGCAGAAATTATGATTATGAAAGGCAAAGAAGAAATTATATGGGTTGCTGCCAAAAATGCCGCAAGCTATCAGTGGCAGATGAAAGTAAAGAGAAGAACACCCACCGGTATAATAAGAATGTGGAAAAACATAGATGACGACTCATCTACATTAAACCAGTTTTCCTTCAAGGGTACAAAATCAAATACTTTGAGAATCAGACCGAATACGGATTTTGATGAAACTCAGTTCAGATGTGCTGTTACGGGTAAAAACGGTGATGTTATTTACAGTGAATCGGTTAAAGTGACGCAAGAGGTTAAGGCCAATATTATAATGAACCTCAAAACAGGCGGCTCACCGGATGATACTATTACTGTTAAGGTGGATAGATACACTTTTGACGGCGTTTATAAGGATAGCTTTGAAAATGATATGGAAAACAGTAATGTAAAACCCTTATATTTTGGTTTTCAAACATTCCCAGGCAAACATGTCATTACTGTAAGCAAACCGCAGTGTATTGCAAGGGTGTATGAGATATATCTGTATAAAGACGATATTAGTTTTGATGTAAACATTACAGTTCCGTATGATGTCAATATGGACGGTGTTATTAATGTTGTGGACGCAACCTTGGTTCAAAAATACATTGTCGGGCTTGAAGAATTTGACGATTACACTTTTAAAATTGCAGACACAAACGGTGACGGCACAATATCAGTTATTGATGCTACAAATATTCAGAAGAAAATCGTGAATCTTTTGTAAAGGAGAAAGTTTATGGGACTATTTGAAAAGAAATATTGTGACCTTTGCGGTGACAAGGTAAACGCCCTCACAAGGCAAAAGCTTTCAGACGGTTATCTTTGCAGCGACTGTAAGCACAAGCTCAGTTCGCTTTCATCAGGCTGGAAAAACAGAACATTAGCAGATGTTAAAGCTCATCTTGAACAGCGTGAACAGAACAGACAGAAATATTCGGCATTTGTTCAGTCGGCAAGTGCCGGTACAAACGAAAAGCTTGTTGTAGATTTTAATAACAGAAAATTCTATTTTACAATAGGCAGAGATTTCAAAAACAGCAATCCTGAAATTTTTGATTTTTCACAGCTGCAGGACTTTTGGCTTGAGCTTGGATATACAACTCTGCAGGATTCCGACCGTGACGGAATTCCTGATGAGTATGACCGCTATGATAACCGTCAGGGCAGGAACAGCGGTTTTAGCAGTCAGTTTGATACAACAAACTCATTTTCGGGGCAAAACGGTATGCTTGATGTTCCGCTTGCACTTCAGCCGTATGTTCGTGATACAAACACATCGTCATCACCGCAAAGAATATCTTCTTTAAAAGCAAAATTCATCGTAAATCATCCGTTCATAACCGATATATCAATGTATGTTGATTCGTCAATCGGTACTGTAAGGAATGAGCTTATGAGAGCGTTTGATGACGGAATGCAGTTAATGAGACTGTGTGAACAAATAAGGAACGGTATGCAGAACAATATGGGTTATCCGCAGAACGGAATGTCCATGCAGAACAATATGGGTTATCCGCAGAACGGAATGCCTATGCAGAACAATATGGGTTATCAGCAAGGCGGAATGCCCATGCAGAACAATATGGGTTATCAGCAAAGCGGAATGCCTATGCAGAACAATATGGGCTATCAGCAAAGCGGAATGCCTATGCAGAACAATATGGGCTATCAGCAGAACGGAATGCCCATGCAGAACAATATGGGCTATCAGCAGAACGGAATGCCTATGCAGAGCAACACAGTAAATCAGCAAGCTCCACAGCCGTTTACTCCGCAAAATGCTGCGGCAATTGTTTGCTCGGCTTGCGGATATAAGCCTGACGGCAATCCGCCGAAATTCTGTCCGTTCTGCGGGGCTGCCATGACATAACCGATATGACTTTACGGTCGTTATTTCATAATATTTCCAAACGAAAAATGCGTGTAAAAAAAGAAATTGTATCCGTGAGCTATTCAAAAAATCATTCAAATTTTGACTACTGCTGTTCTTTTTATGTGCGAAAAAAAGGTGTAAATTTCCTTTTTGACGCTATCTGCAAATGCGGTTATATCGCTTTTGAAAATGTTTTGATCGACGAAACGGATATGAGACTGCTGTGCGACACCGCCGAAGACGCATTGGAAATTCTGAAAAAATATAATCCAAAAAACAAAGGACTGACAGTCGATGACGCCACGGTTACAATCGTTGAAATCATATTTTCCGACAAAAACAGTATGTCGGTCAGTATGACGGAACAAACCTTGGATTCGCTCGAAAAAGCGTTCTTTGCCCTTGCTGAAAAATATTGCAAAGATGTTTAATATCTAAAAATAATTGAAAAGCAACCCTATGAAAACAACCCCACGGTAAAATAATCGTGGGGTTGTTTTTTTCTGTAACAGAAAATGAGTGCATTTTTTCTTGCCATTACCGTAGTAATTGTTTATAATTAAGTTATGACAATAAAAGAAGGCATAAACGATGCAAACGATAGATGAGGCACTAAACAAACTGAAAAAATCTGATTTTCGCAGTCGGTTTCATTTAAAGCAAAAGGACATTGACTATATTAATGAAAAGGGAATGAATAAAATCCGCTCCCATGCAGAAGATTTTGTCAGAACACGGCTTGCACCAAAATATATTCCGAATGACGGAAAGCAAACGCCTATGAGGGGACACCCTGTTTTTATCGCACAGCACGCCTGTGCCTGTTGTTGCAGAGGGTGTCTTAACAAGTGGTACAGAGTTGCAAAGGACAAACAGCTTAACGAGGTCGAACAGCAGAAAATTGTAAATCTGCTTATGGCTTGGATTGAAAGGGAATACAATGATTATAATTCCAATAAAGAATGATAGATAAGGGCAAAAAGATGAGTGATAAATTAAGCGTGTTAAAAGATTACTTCGGACACGATTCTTTCAGAGACGGACAGGAACAGATAGTTGACGCTTTGCTTGACGGCAGAGATGCACTTTGCATTATGCCCACAGGTGCGGGCAAGTCTATGTGCTATCAGATTCCCGCATTACTTTTTGACGGGGTGACAATTGTTGTGTCACCTCTGATTTCGCTTATGAAGGATCAGGTCGGCTCACTCGTTCAGTCGGGAGTTCCTGCGGCATATATAAACAGCTCGCTTTCATATCCGCAATTTCTGCGAGTGCTTTCAAATGTTGAACACGGAAAATACAAAATCATCTATGTTGCACCCGAAAGGCTGTTGACTGACGGATTTCTCGACACCTGTAAAAAGATAAAAATCTCAATGGTTGCAGTTGACGAGGCTCATTGCGTTTCACAATGGGGACAGGATTTCAGACCGAGTTACCTCAAAATTATTTCATTTGTTGAAAGCCTTGCAAATCGTCCGATTGTCGGAGCATTCACCGCAACGGCTACAAATGATGTAAAAGAAGATATAAAGAAAATTCTCAGGCTTGAAAATCCGTTTGAAATTACAACGGGATTTGACCGCCCAAACCTTTTCTTCGGTGTAATAAAGTCATCGTCAAAGGACGAAAAGCTTATTGACCTCATTCGGGAGCGTGGCGACAGGTCGGGAATTGTCTATTGTGCAACCCGAAAAAATGTTGAATCTGTCTGCGAATTGCTTTGCGATAACGGCTTTTCGGCGGCAAGATACCATGCAGGTCTTGATGAATACGAACGCAGGAAAAATCAGGAGGATTTTGTTTTTGACCGAAAAAATATTATGGTTGCAACCAATGCTTTCGGTATGGGAATTGACAAGTCAAATGTTACATATGTAATTCATTACAATATGCCGAAAAACATTGAAAGCTACTATCAAGAGGCAGGACGGGCAGGTCGTGACGGCGGTGAGGCTGATTGTATTTTGCTCTACAGTCCTAAGGATGTTCGTCTAAATCGCTTTATGATTGAAAATTCCGAGGGCAACGATGAACTTACAATTGAAGAAAACGAGCAAATTCGTGAGCGTGATTTTGAACGCTTAAAATATATGACCTTTTACAGCACAACAAACGATTGTCTGCGTGGATTTATTCTGCGGTATTTCGGCGGTGAAAAGAAGGCTTACTGCGGAAAATGCTCCAACTGTCTTTCAGTTCACAAGCTTGTTGATGTCACAATTGACGCTCAAAAAATTATGTCGTGTATTGCAAGAACAGGACAAAGGTACGGCAAAACCGTGATTTGTGATGTGTTAAGGGGCAGTAAAAGCGAGAAAATTCTAAAAGCTGAGCTTAACAATCAGTCAACCTACGGAATAATGAAAGAGGTTACGGCAAGGCATATTTTCGGCACAATTGACTTTCTTGCCGAAAAGGAGTATATTTCATCCGACAATGAAACCGAGGCCCTAAAACTTTTGCCAAAGAGCCGAGATGTGCTTTTCGGACGAGAACGGCTTGTGATGAAGAAAGTTGAAAACTCCGAAAAGGTTGTCAAAACGCACCGTCCCGAAGTGCCTGTCAATTCCGATTTACTTGATGCGCTCAAGGCTTTGCGAAAAGGCATTGCATCCAAAAAGAGCGTTCCTGCCTATGTTATTTTTACCGATGCAACGCTGATTGATATGTGCAAAAAATGCCCCGAAACACCAGATGAAATGCTTGAAGTTTCGGGTGTGGGCAGAACAAAGCTTGAAAAATTCGGAAAACAATTTCTTGAAGAAATCGCAAAATTCAGATAACTTCATATACTGTTAAAGGATGAACGAATTCGTTTGTCCTTTTCTTTTACAATTATCAAAATTGCATTGAAATAATTAGTACAAAGTGATACAATAATTACAGAGAAACAACAGATTGGAGGCATTTGTATGGCTGACATATTTGATTACATAAGCTGGCGCGGCGATTTGACATTTGAACAGGACGGTTTTAACGAGCTTGACGCACTTGTGCTTTCACGGCTTTCATATCTTCCTTTTGACGGTGCGGTATCGTCCTGTCTGTTTGATGAAATTACCCTTGAACAGGCGGCAATGCGTGTGTTTGCAACCGATGATTACGAGAAAAATCTATTGTGGAAGGGTGACGCCGACCTTTTGAAAGCAACGGCAGAGAGCAAGAGATTCGGCAAAATTCTTGTTTCGGGGTATGTAAACGAGGTTGAGTCCGATGTGAGTATGCAGTTTTCCGCAATCACTTTTGAATTTCTCAAAAAGAATTATTTTATTTCATACAGAGGAACGGACTTTTCTCTTGTCGGCTGGCAGGAGGACTTCAATATGTTCTTCACATTTCCGTTGCCGTCACAGAAAAAGGCTCTTGATTATTTTGAAAAGGCAGTCCGTATGCTCAACGGAAAATTCATTCTGGGCGGTCACTCAAAGGGCGGAAATCTTGCGGTTTATGCCGGTGCTTTTACCGATGAAAATTCAAGAAATCACATTGATTATATTTACAATTTTGACGGACCGGGGTTTTCTCTTGACAAAATCAGGGACAGCGGATTTTATGAAGTCGATGACAGAATCTACACCTTCGTTCCGCAGTCAAGCATTTTCGGCATGATGTTTGAGCATGAGGAGAGCTATACAATTGTAAAGAGCAATCAAAAAGGTTTTCTCCAACACGATGTCTATTCGTGGGAGATTGAGCAGAACAGCCTTGTCAGGCTGAAAAGCACTACAAATTTCAGCGTTTTCTTTGACCACACGCTGAAAGAATTTGTTGAATCGCTGACAATTGCTCAAAGACGGGAGTTCACAAAAGAGGTTTTTGCCCTTTTGTCGCTGACCGAAACCGCAACCTTTAATGAGATGCTGAAAAATCCGCTTAAAAACACGGGAACAATCCTAAAATCCTTTGCAGGTCTTGATAGCAAAACGAGAAATATGCTTTTGAAAACAATCTTCGCATTCGTTAAAAGTGCAAAAAACAATTTTTCCGACATAACAGGCGGTCAGAAATCAATTGAAATAACGACATAATATCATATAATATTATAAATACTCCTCAGATACTTGATTGCATCTGAGGAGTTTGCTATAATTATATGGTAAGAAAAAGTGTATTGATTTTTTCGACTGTTACAGAGAATAAGAGTTCTTCACAAATTTACATAAAAGGATAATGACATATGAAAACGACTAACAACATTAAGAGAACAATGACAATTGCAATTGCAGCGGCAATGATTACAGCAACAGCAATGCTTTCGGGTTGCGGTTGTGACGATAGTAATGCAATAAATAAGACTGCAACAACAGTTCAGACTACAAGCGTAGAAGAAACAACAGTATCGGAAACAGCACCGACTCTTTCTGAAACAGATAAAGCAATTACCGATGCAGGACTCAAAGTAGGTGCTGACGGCAAAATTACTGATAAGAATGGCAAAGAAGTGAAAGTTGATAGGGACGGTAAGGTTGAGGTTAAAAACGAAAAGGGTGAAACCGTCAAGGTAGATTCTTCTGAAGTGAAAAAGGCAAATCAGAACAAGGTAAAGGTTGACAGCTATCCGACAAACTCATCTTCTCAGAAGAAGGACACAAGCACATCAGGCAAGAATAACAATTCTTCCTCAAAGTCAAATACTTCAAAATCTGACAGCAAAAAGGACACTTCATCTAAGAGCGACAGCTCAAAGCAGGAGAGTTCAAAATCTGAATCATCCAAAACACCGCAGAGCAGTTCATCAAGTTCAAAACCTGACTCATCTAAGAATGAATCTTCAAAGCCGACTCCTAAGCCTCAGCATACACACAGTTGGACAAACATTACCGAAAAGGTAAAAGTTGTTGACAAGAAAGCATATACCTACGAGGAACCAGTGTATGAAGAACACGACAGAACTATTTGCAATGACTGCGGTGCAGACTTGACAAATATGAGCGAATCGGAATTAACTCACCATTGTGGTAACCATTTACTTAATGGGGGTAAAGGCTCTTATCGTAATGAATGGGTTAATGTACAGGTCGGTACTAAAACGGTAACCGTTCCGGAAAAGAGTCATTACGAAAACAAGGTAATCGGCAGAAAATGTTCGGGTTGCGGTAAAGCAGAATACTATTGATTCTAAAAAAGGGTTGTTGCCTACAAATGGTAACAACCTTTTGTGTTTACTATAAAGAAATAACCGCCCTGTAATCGTAATACAGAGCGGTTATTAAAAATAAAAATCGTTCAAGCGAAACAGCTAAAGCTGTTTCCTTACTTGTATATTAACATAATAATTATGTCAACTGTCAGGGTACCAATCGGTACTCTATTTTTTTACTCAGAAAACATATGAAAGCGGAGTGTTCAATAAGCTCTGCTTTTTAAATGTCAATCGTCAGTTCAACGGGACAATGGTCAGAACCTAAAATTTCGGTATGGATTTTTGCACCGTCAAGCTTGCTTTCAAGAGCTTTTGAAACGATAAAATAGTCAATACGCCAGCCCGCATTTTTTTCACGAGCCTTGAATCTGTATGACCACCACGAATACACGCCCTCTGTATCGGGATAGAAATAGCGGTAGGTGTCGATAAAGCCGTCATCGAGCAACGCTGTCATCTTTGAACGCTCTTCATCGGTAAAACCTGCATTTTTACGGTTGGTTTTCGGATTTTTCAAATCAATTTCTTTGTGTGCAACATTCAAATCACCGCACATAATAACCGGCTTTTTTTCTTCAAGTTTTTTCAGATATGCCTTGAAATCATCTTCCCATTTCATTCGGTAATCAAGCCTTTTTAGCTCGCTTTGCGAGTTTGGAGTGTAGCAGGTGACAACAAAACAATTGTCAAATTCTGCCGTGATAACTCTGCCCTCGTGGTCGTGTTCGTCAATGCCGATTCCGTAACTTACATTTAACGGCTCTTCCTTTGTGAACATAGCCGTTCCCGAATAGCCTTTTTTGTCGGCATAGCACCAATACTGATGATATCCTTCAAGCAAGAGGTCAATCTGTCCCTCTTGAAGTTTTGTTTCCTGAAGACAGAAAATATCTGCGTCAACATCTTTAAAAAAGTCCTCAAAGCCCTTTGTAACACAGGCACGAAGTCCGTTTACATTCCACGAAATCAATTTTTTCATAATTTACTCCCGTACACACAAAAGGGAGCAAGCATTGCCTGCTCCCAAATTGCCAATTTGTTAATTATTCTTCTGCGGAAAATTCGTCTTTGCCTACACCACAGAGAGGGCATACCCAATCCTCGGGTACATCTTCCCATGCTGTGCCTGCATCAACGCCGTTGTCGGGATCGCCGATTTCAGGATCGTAAACATATCCGCAAACATCGCATACATATTTCATACTATCAAATCTCCTGTTCAAAGTCTGTTGTGTAATCGGTTAGTTGTTGGTCATACGATTATCAAGCTGACTTTTTTGATTTTTTATTTTTTAATGATTACTTAAAGTATCTGTTAAGAAGACCTCTAAAGCCTGCGCCGTGTCTTGCTTCATCCTTTGCCATCTCGTGAACCGTGTCATGAATAGCGTCAAGGTTCTGAGCCTTTGCACGCTTTGCAAGGTCGAACTTACCTTCGCAAGCACCTGTTTCTGCATCTACACGCATCTGAAGATTCTTCTTTGTGCTGTCTGTAAGAACTTCGCCTAAAAGCTCTGCAAACTTGGCAGCGTGTTCAGCCTCTTCAAAAGCATACTTTGTAAATGCGGCAGAAACCTCGGGATAGCCTTCTCTGTCTGCAACTCTTGCCATTGCAAGATACATACCGACTTCGCTGCATTCTCCCTCAAAGTTAGCTCTGAGATCCTTGAGAATATCTTCGCTTACGCCCTGAGCAACGCCAACCTCGTGAACTGTTGCGAAAGACGCCTCCTCGTCCATCTGCTTAAATTTTTCCTTCGGTGCCTTACAAACAGGGCAAGCCTCGGGAGCTTCGGGACCTTCATAAACATAACCGCATACTGTGCAATACCATTTCATAATTACTTCTCCTTTGTAATAAATATTAGTGTACTTCTGCCGAACATTTAGGACATATGCCGTAGTAGATAACAAATCTGTTTTCTACCTTAAATCCCTCTTCGGCAAGCTGTGACTCAAGGTCATCAGCATTTTGATTGTCTTCAACATCAATAACTGCTTTGCATTTGTTGCATACAAAGTGGGGGTGCGGCTCTGTGTTGCCGTCAATACGCTCCTCACCGTTTACATTGCATATAACGCTGACCTTTCCTTCATCCTTAAAAAGAGCAATGTTTCTGTAAACCGTGCCAAGACTAAGGTCGGGAATTTCGGGCTTTAATTTATCATAAACCCAGCGTGCGCTCGGATGAGTGTCCGTACCGCACACAGCGTTGTAAATTGCATTGCGTTTTGAGCTGAAATTTCTTTTTGCCATAATTCATAAATCCTTATGCAATATTAGTCAGTACCGATTGACCAAAATCAGTAATCAGTATTAACTTTGGCTATATTCTATCACGCAGATGTTTAATTATATTTACAATAAAGAATTATAGATAAAAAATCTTGCACAAAGAATTGGGAGGAAATATAGTGAAATCAAACAAAACAGTAAAAATTATCATTTTTACGGCTCTCTTCCTGTCTGCGGTAATTTTAATATCGGTAATGACAGGTGCAGTAAAAGAAACAACGGCTGATACCGACAGCGTAAAACTGCCCGTAATAATGTATCACTCACTTTTAAAGGACGAAAAACTGCAAAATGACTACACTGTTTCACCGACTCTTTTTGAAAACGATTTAAATTATCTTGCCGAAAACGGCTACACAACCGTTGTTGTAAAAGACCTTACCGATTATGTTTACGGCAAAAAATCATTGCCCGAAAAATGCATTATGCTGACCTTTGACGACGGCTATTATAATAATTATTATTATGCACTCCCTTTGCTTGAAAAATACAACTGCAAGGCGGTCATATCTCCGATTGCGTCAGTGTCCGAAAAATTCACCGAAACCAAGGATATTTCCGTGACCTACGGTCATATAACTTTTGACGATATGAAAGAAATGTCCGATTCGGGCTATGTTGAAATTCAGAATCATTCGTACGATATGCATTCTTTGAAATCACGAAAGGGTGTTTTGCCAAAAGCGGGGGAGAGTGACGAAGCATATAAATCTATTCTTACGGAAGATGTTGTCAAAGCTCAAGGCTTGCTTGAAAATGCAACAGGAAAAAAACCGACCTGCTTTGTATATCCGTTCGGTGCAAAAAATGACCTGACCGAAAAGCTGATAAAAGAAATGGGCTTTTCGTGTACACTAACCTGTACGGAAAAGCCCAATATAATTACTAAAAATCCCGACAGCCTCTACGAGCTGGGACGATACCGCCGTGACCGCAACGAGTCAATGCAGAATCTTCTTATCCGAATTGAAACGCAGTCATAATATTTATACGGCAGATACGGCAGATTTTTCAGCCTTGGCGTTTCTTACAAAAGCCTCGCACAAAGCTATGAAGATGAAAAACAGCGGAGTTGTAATCGGCTGATAAAGGTTTACAACAGACTGAACAGCATAGCAGATAACAGCCGAAACGCACGCAATCAGCATCGGATTTTCCTTTGCATACTTAACTGCGTTCTTAATCGTACCGCACACAATGGCAAGATAGGAAAGAAGTCCCGTAATTCCGATTGTGATAAGGTAGTTTAGATATTCGTTATGGGCGGCATTTGTTGAGCTGTCACCGTATTTTGAAAGGTCATCAAAGTACGGACTGAATGCGGAGTAGAACATATCCGGACCTACGCCGAACAGCTTTTCAATAAATGAAGCGTCGCCGAAAATCCATATCGACCTTACCCACATAAAGCCTCTGTGCGTACCCCATATATCGTTAAAGCGGATAATTCTTTCAAAACTGCCGAGGTCGGTTTTGGTGTCAATACAGCTGAAATATACCATAATTCCTATCATGGCAACAGCACAAAATCCGAATACAACGGCAAGAGCAATCGGCACGGCTTTTGAAATTGTGATGTTTGGTTTTTTGTAATCAATAAGATACAAAATCCCTGTAATAAGGGCACAAGCTGCAAGCAATATCCAGCCGATGCCTGAGAAAACGAAAATTTCCTGAAATTTATCAAAGCCCTTGCTTTTGTCGTCAAAGCAGAGCGAGAACAATCTGAGCAGTTTTGCAAACAACAGCATAACAGTTGCCGAAAGGAAAAATCTTTTCAGTCTGACAAGGCTGTTTGAAAACCATACAAGGTAAATAATCATAAATACAGCCATGCCGAGAATGCCGGAATCGCTGTCGGCAGTCATAAGAGCCGCAAAGCCAAATCCTGTTGCAATAAGATAAATTGCCCTGAGCAAGGTTTTCTCCGTGATAACCGACATTGCAATCATAACAGGCATAGCGATGCAGATGTAGCTTGAAAGCAGATTTTTGTTGCCGATTGTTGAAGTGAAGTCGGTAATAGTCTGTTGGTCGGTGAGAAGAGTAAACATCCCGAGAGGATCAATATAGAATGAGTTAAGCACCGCAAGTGCATAAACTATCATTGAACCGAACGCAAGCGCAACGAATATGTATTCAAAATATTTAAAGCACCTTGTAATCATAAAATATGCTGCGGTGTAAAATGCCATAAGCACAAGTCCGTTGTTTCGTCCCTGAGTACCCATAAGTGCATCCAAAGGGTTTGCAGACAACAGCGTTGAAATGACATTTATCCCGAGGAATACAATAAATGCCCAGTCTATAAACGAAAGCTCTTCATACAAATGCTTTGGTTTAGGCTTTTCAAGCTTTGAGTCTTCCGGCGGTTTATCAACGCTTGCGGTCATAATAATAAGAAATTCCGCAATAACGAGAATACCCGTCAATATAATGAAAAAGTAATACTTGTCATGCCTGATGTTAAAATATGCGTCCGTGAAAAACAACGGAAAAAGCGTGAACATAATAAGCAGATAATAGTTTGTGAGCGCCTGCTGTACCGAATATTTTTCTTTTGGTTTGGCAGGCGGATTTTTATGCTTTGCAGAAGTCATAATAAAATAACCTTTCAATATAATGTACTTCAATTTTATAACGCACACACGATGTTGTCAAGAAATAAAGTAAGTTGAAAGCTCTGGTTTTCGACTTGTTTCGATTGGCATATGCTTGCAAAAGAACAATAATTGCATATTTTTCGGCACTTTTATTCCTAAATTAATACTTGTGGAAAAATTAGTATTGTATTTATCTCCGTAAAATGGTATAATTCCCCTTGAGATGTATTTCCATATTTGCAGGACAAAGACTTTTGTAAAAAATTGTTTATGAATTTATCTATTTGCAGATTGGGTGGTTTTATGAAAAAATTAGTTGTTTTTGGCTTTGACGGCACTCTTGCCGACACAGCCCCCGGAATTTTATATTGTTTCAATACAACAGCAGTTGCAATGGGCTATGAGCCTGTCGAACACAGCGCACTCTACGGAGTAATTGGCGCACCGCTTGAATACGGATTTAAAACGCTCTTTAATATGAGTGATGACGAAATTGAATATGCCGTAAAGAATTACAGCAAGCTTTATTCCCAGAAAGGAAAAGAGATGTTCACCGTCTATGACGGAATTTATGACGCTCTTCGTGAACTCAAGAAAAGCGGTTTTAAGCTTGCAATAGCAACTCAAAAGCACAGAATGTTCACGACGGATATTCTTGAAACCTACGAGGCGTCGGATGTTTTCGACGCAGTATGTGCAACAGATGTCGGTACAAACCTCACAAAGAGTCATCTGCTTTTGCAGGCGTGTGAGCAGACAGGAGTTTCCGTTGAAGAAAGTATCCTTGTCGGCGACAGCACAATCGAGGCAAAGGGTGCAGAAGAAATAGGTATGGACTTCCTCGCTGTGCTATACGGCTGGGGCTTTAAAACCAAGGAAGAGACCGAAGAGTACAAGTGCGTCGGTACAGTGTCATCTCCGGCAGAAATCTCTCAAAAAGTCATGGCACTCTGATTACGGTTAGTGCGTGTAAAGCAGTGCATAAATAGGATTAAAATTGTAAATTTTCCAAAAACAAATCGGGCAGTCATAACGATTGCCTGATTTTTTTATGCAAATTTAATTCTGTATAATAACAATGATACAACGACATACTTTTGCTTGTAAACGAGATGTTTGATAAACAGAAATATGATAGTACGGAATTGATATTGTTAAATTCTTTTACATAAATTTTAAAAGTTAATTTAAAATAATATTGAATTTTCACATATTGTATGCTAAAATAAAAATGCCAAACAAAAATTTAATTTCAAGTTCACCTAAGTGTGTATTTTTTATTTCGGTAAAAAATGCAGGCTCTATTTCAGCATACTTGTAGTAAGCGTTGAATTTGTTTGGCGACAAAAGGGCTATGTGTTTTTCGGGTGCGTAGCTTGTCTATGCACCTTTTTTATTAGAAAAACGGTGATGTTTTAAATTTTTTCAAAGTTTTTAAACTTTTTTTAAAAATTTTCAAAAAATTTTTCGAAAAAATGAACCTTTTTGCCGTTCAAAGTATCTAATATATAGGAACGCAAAAAAATTACAAAAAAGGAGGAAATATTATGAAGAAAATCAAAGAGCTTGTATCAAGTGCAAAGAGCGGAAATAAAAAGTCATTTGATAAGCTGTATGAGCTTACACATAATGATGTGTGGTACAACTGCCTTTCTTTGCTCAAAGATGAAGAAAACGCAAAAGACATAATGCAGGAAACCTACATCACCGCATTCTTAAAACTTGATACACTCAAAGATGAAGAAAAATTTTGCGGTTGGCTCACGGCAATAGCAACAAACAAAAGCAAAAATAAATTGAAAGGAAAGGTGGAATATCAGATAGATGATGAAGTTCTGATTACAGAAGCAGAAACAGACGAGTTAATGCTCCCCGAGGAGTACATAACCAAAACAGAAAAAAGAAAAGTACTGTTACAGATTATGGAAGACACACTTTCATTCAATCAGTATCAGACTGTTTTAATGTTTTATTTTGATGAAATGTCAATTTCTGAAATTGCACAGGGACTTGAAATTTCAGAGGGAACGGTAAAATCTCGCCTTAACTCTTCAAGAGCAAAGATGAAAACTGCAATTGAAGATTACGAAAAAAAGAGCGGTGACAAGCTTCACGGCGTTGTTGTTGTACCTTTCTTTACAACTATTTTCAAGGAAGAAGCAAAGAGCCTTGCAGTACCGAACATTACAATCAAGCTCCCGAACGGACAGACACTTGCAACCTCTGCAACAAAAGGCATTGCAACAGGTGCAAAGTCAACAGTTTCATCTATCGTAAAGGCAACAGCAACTGCGACAGTAAAAACAAAGGTAATTGCCGTTGTCTGCGGTGCTACAATACTTGCAGGCATATCAGCAGTCGGCATAAGCATTCTTGCAGGCTGTAACGCTGAGAAAGAACCGACAGAACCGTCAGTAATATCTTCAACCGTACAGACATCAACTGTTCCAACAACTGTACCGAAAACTACAGTTCCAAAGGCAGTTAAAGATTTGGTAGACAAGGGTGAAATCAAAGTCGACAAGGACGGCAACATCACAGACAAGAATGGTAAGAAAGTTGAAGTAAAAGACGGCAAAGTAAAAGTAAAAACCGATGACGGTAAGACAGTTACAGTTAAGGTTGACGATGTAAAAACTACAGTATCTAACAAAAACAACAGCAACAAGGGTAACACCGAAAAGAAAGAAGATACAAAGTCAAATACATCTTCAAAGACAAATACATCTGATAACGACAAGAAGCCAGCTAAGCCAAGCAACTCTTCAAGTAATAATCAGAAGCCAGCTACTTCTTCAAGTAACAACAAGAAGCCAGCGTCAAATACTGAAACGACAGCAGCTAAGAAGTATAAGTACTATAAGCATCACGATGCTGTGACAAAATTTCACGATAAGGAATGGATTGTAACAGGTACTCACGAGGAGCCAGTATATGGTTGGGTAGGTTACAATGTATGCAATGACTGCGGTATGAAGTTAGCAGATGCTAACTCAAGAAGAGAGCATCTTACTTGGGAAGTAAGAGAAAATGGTGGCAGAGGTTCTTATCATTATGAAGAAGAATATGTACAGACAGGCACAAAAACAGTAGAAGACGGTCATTGGAGAGAAGCTTATACAGAAACAATCACCCCAGCTTACGACGAGGAAGTATCTGAAAATGATCACTGGGATAAAAAAGTTCCTATCAACTAAGTGTGTTGGTATTAATTCGACAGCAAGTATAAATCCTTAAAATAATTATTAGGAAGAGAGGGTTCTTTATGAACCCTCTTTTTCTATGCTAAAAATAAATATTATACTAAAGAAAGTATTCAATTTAATTATAATATATGGTATAATATAATAAAATAAAAGGAAAGGTTGTAGAGTATATGGATTATATTAATTGCTTGCTGTTATTATTCATCTATTTCGTAGTGATAGAATTTTCATATGCAATGGATTTAGTTTCATGGTACAAGAGAGGTAAACATAGTGTACCTTTTTGTATATTTATGATTGTGGGTGGAATATCACTTGTATCAGTATTATTTTACATGGGGTACACTTTTGATTAGAGAAGTTAGCTTTTTTCGATATGTTTTAATCTTTTGAGAATTTATATAGGTATTTGTATTTAATATTTTGTTTATTTGATTTGCTTTAAAACGCTTTTGAAGTATTTTATTAATTAAAAGAGCAATGAGTGCAAATAAAAACCAAAGAAGAATAATAATGACTAAAAGATTAATGTCACTTTTAAAAAACATAATTAATATTAATAGTATTGTTACCGATATTATTAATATAATTACTACACTATGATTTTGCATAAAGATGTCTTTGGCAGTATGTGTGAAAGTTAATAAAGAGTTTATTCGTTTACAATAATTATCTATATGAAAGTTAGTATTCGGAAGATTATAGTTATACAAGATAGCTTGTATTTTAGCATTAATTATAGCTAAGGCTTTCATGCTATTTTCATAATCGTGGTAGCTATTTATGTGTTCTCTTGTTTTTAAGTGGTTACTAATTTCTTTAAAATCCTTTATATAGGTTATTAGAAGATTCTTATCCTTATCACAGATAATTTCCTTTTCGTTAATAATATGTTCTAAACTATTTATAATAGAGCAAGCCTGCTTAACGCAATCAATCTCAAAGATGTAATAATACTCTTTATAGGGTATATCTTTAATGTTCATAGATTTGTACTCCTTTGGGGTGTTTAGTTAAATAGTATCACTAAGTAGGGTAGAAATCAAGGTTCGTGTTTATTTGATATGCCTTTATGGAAAAACCAAGGGTATTAATAGTGTAAAAATAATTACTTATTTAAAAATAGAAAGGTTGTAGAGTATATGGATATTGGAGTACTACTATTTATCTGTTTGGTAGTAGTAGGTTTACTGGTTGTGATTTATATGTGGTACACTTTTTAATAGAAAAGTAATCATATTTAAAATAGAAAAGAGGTATTAAGATGACAATATGCAGTTTTGTAGGTGATGAAGCATAATGTTAATTGAGAACAAAAATATAGAGGATTGTTATGGTATGGGAATGCTCTGTAATCAACAAAATAAAAAAAGAGGTTAAGCATTAGAAAAAATTGCTTAACCTCTTTGTTGTTTTAATAATAGAAAAATCTTTGTGCTACGGTGTAATAAAATTTAAAAATATATTATCTTGTTTCCTTGAAAATCAGCAGGCAAACTAAAATGACAGTAAGTTTGACAGTAAGTTTGACTGCATTTTATTTTGTTTTAACTTAATTCAAAATTACTCAACTGAATTTTTAAAATCTCAAAAACCCAGTGTTTAAGCCACTTTTAAGGCATTTTAAGTAATTTTGGCAAAAAATAAAAGGCGGTTAAAAAACCACCTTTTTTGGTCGAGGTGAGCATACTTAGTGGCTTAAACACTGGCTTTTCAGCGTAAGGTGGTACTTTGTATGGTAATTCGGCAAGTTTGAAATTTAGTGAATTGAAAGACCGTTGTCTCTCATGTAGTCATTAGCTATTGCAATTTTTTCATTGCTGAACTCCTGAAACACATCACAATATGTATCCAAGGTAATGGAAATATCTTTGTGTCCGAGAAGGCTTTGAAGAACCTTTGCAGACATACCTGATTCAATACATCTTGTTGCATATGTGTGTCTCAATGAATGAAGTGAAACCTTTCCGTCAATGGAATCATCAAGAATATGGTGTTTTTTGATGACGTTAGCAAACTGACTATTCACCTGATTTGTAGTAACATACTTACCATTTGATGAAGTAAACAACAATCCTTCACGCTGGTCGTCAATATACTCTCTAAGGAAATAAGCAATTTCATCGCTGATAGGAATTTTTCTCATGCCGGCTTTGGTTTTAGTGCAGTTACTAAGAACGGTTTTGCCGTTCTTACCTCTGCTGACTGTTTTCCCAATGGTGATTCTATTGTTGATAAGGTCAATATCATTAACCTCAAGAGCATTGATTTCGCCCATGCGCATGCCTGTGAACATTGAAAGAATCATCTGTTCCGAATAGAGAATATCATTGCTTGTAAGAATGTCAGTCAATTTTTTCTGTTCTTTAACAGTAAGAGCACGTACCTTTTCAAACTTCTGATTTGATTTAGGTTTTTTAACATCATCCATAGGATTTTTGGTGATGATTTTCTTTTTGACAGCTTCTCTGAAAATGCAACCCAGCATAAGAAATACCTTATTGATAACTGACTGTGAGTAGTGAGTTATTGAAACAAGAAAGTCATAAATATCATCTTCGGTAGTTTTCTGAATAGGTATACTGTAGAGAGGTGACAACAATTTGAGTGTTTCACACTTTCTGTCATATGTAGTAGGTTTGATATGATTCAGCTGATATTCTCTATCAATGATTTTGTAACCCATGTCATAGACTGTAATCTTATTTTTGACATTATAGACACCCTGCTGTGCAAGAAACTTTTCTTTGTCCATCTTGCGGATTACTTCAAGTTCGGAATCTGCATAAACTGTTCTGCGCTTCTTGCCATCATCAGTTTCAATATTGAACTGTGCTACAAACTTATCGTGGCTATCATCATAATAGTGTGAACCTTCACCATAGGCAAGATGCTGTGTGCACTTATGATTGTTTTTAACAGTGTTGTTTGACTTATTGCTTTTGCCTTTTTTATGGTTCTTAGTTTTGTTATCCGTAATCATATTATCAATCATTTTAATTTTCTCCTCTTAATTTAATTTGATAATATGAACACAAAAGCTTTATTGATACACAAGCTATTTTATATCGAAAATGCCTTTGTGTCAATAATTAGCTTCTGTGTTCTTTGCTTTTATTTGAATTTATATTTTATTTTTAAACTTATGTCCTTCTTTTTTGTGTCCACTCGTGGAATGCCGTTGCTTCTACTTTAAGAGACTTTCCAATCTTAATAGCAGGAAAATCTTTTCTGCTCATAATCTTTCGTGCAGTTGGCAAAGAACATTCAAGGTAATTTGCAACATCCTTTGCTGAAAGAAAACTTAATGTAGTCATTTCCATCTCGTTATCGCCCCTTTCTGATTAAAATTTAATTCTATTATAAATATCTTCTGAAGATATCGGGCTTCCAAAGTTATTGTTTGTGACAGCAAAAGGATTTGCTCTGATTGAGTTATTGTCTGTAAGAAGGTTTCCTGTTTGACTGTCATAATATTCTCTGTGAATGTCAGATGAATTAACGTTGATAATTACGCTTATTCTTCTGAGTAACTGATTAAAACTGTCAATAAAATCGAAATATGTGATAGTATTGTGAAAAAGTTTATCGTAAAACTCTTTAGGAGTGAACGGTGATGTAATAATAATCAAATCTGCGGCAATTGCCTTGTCTCTGTATCTTGACGGTGCATTCATATCAAAGCCATAAGGGTCGAGCAACCTTAACATATCTCTGTAAGTGAGTCCGTCGTCAGGTCTCAATTCATCAAGAATTATCGTATGTTCTCCGTTGTAGTTTTGAAATAAGTCACGACTTGAACCGCTGATAAACCACGGGTTACCTTTGTCGGTCGCAATTTTTTTGGCAAGTCTTGTCTTGCCCAAACCTGACTGACCGTAAATCCAAATAACAATTAAGGGAACGTTACCGTCAATCATTTTCTTTCTGAATTTTTTTGATTCATCCGTAAGTCGCTTTGCATAAATGTCATCAATCTGCCTTTTGTAGCGAGCATATAAAGCGCCTGTTAATGAATCTTCGAGTTCTTCCCTTGTGATTTTTCCGTTGTACAAATCATCTAACTTTTCAGTCATTTTGATTTTCTTCGCATTGTTTTTTGCGTTCTGTTCGTAGATTTCAAGTTCTTTCGGATAATCGAAGTTAGCACTAACATCTATTGGATTGTACTGGTATTTGTCAGAACTATCTTTTGTCCTGTGTACAAGATAAGCAAAACCGTTTGCCGCTTTGCCATCCCATTTTGCAATCTGCTGTGGCTGAATACCAAGAGTCTTTGCAACATTTGAGATACTGCGTGCATTTAAAAATGAGAGCATTATATGTACATGAGGTTCAGCTATTTTGCTTGTACTTTCGTCAAAATCCTTATCATGCACTATCAGGGCAAAACGCTTTGGTTTAAGTGTACCTTCAATGAGGTCATACAATTTGTCAACATCTCCACCGTTTGGAAGGTATTTTAACTGTTGTACAGCCATCATATTTTTTGACTTAATTTGATTGCTTTTCAACTAAATTTCCACCTTTAATTTTTTAATGCTCAAGTGCGTTTTGGCACTTGGCACTTTAAGTATTGCCGTTGTAAACAAGCCCTACAACGGCAATACTTAGGCTGTATTTAATGATTGACTTGCTGGCACCACAACCGTGTTAACCACGGTTGTGGTGCTTTCCTTTCTTGTAATACAAGGAAAGTTGCCTGCCAAGTTGCTTGTACACGTCAAAATCCATAATAGGAAAGTGCACAGGCTGAACATTATCATTTACGCCGTCAGGACTTGAAAACCAAGCATCGCCTGCTTTATAAGTCTGACCGTCCTGAAACTTTTCAAGCTGTACATTGTCCCAAAGAAGTTTTCCCTCGGTCAAGGTAGGCTTAAAAAGTATTTTTGTCTGCATTGCAGAGCGGAGCATTGACGGAAGACCGCCTTCCTGAACACTTGCTTCTGCAATGCTGACAATGACAAAACACCCAGCAGATGCACCCATGGTAACAATTCTTTTGAGAAGGTTATCAAAAGCTTCAAGACTGTAATCAGGGGCATTCTTTAACGGCTTTTTTGGAAGAATTGAACGCAATGCAACATACTCGTCAATGAACAGGAACGAGCAGTGCATTCCTGCTTCCCACCACTTGACAGCGTTGCCTGTCTTTTCTGACAAATCATTAAGATAGGCTTGTCTTTTGGTGATAGTTTCCGAAAAATGTTTTATAGCTTTCAGAATGTTTTTTGCTTCACCGTCATTATCAAGTGTATAAGTGCGCGGAAGTCGTGACAATTCAGCCATTTTAGGGTCAATTATCATGATTTCACTACCGAAATTGTCTCTGCCTAATACCAATGCTTGTAAAATAATGGAAATTACACCCGTTGTTTTACCGCTTCGTGTTTTGCCTGCTACGAGTATTGAACCACATGATTTAAGGTCAATCAAAGTACCTTTCTGCACTCTGATACGATTTTTACTGATTTCAGAAGGCTTCATATCATTGATACTACGGAAATAAAAATTTCTGTCAACGCTTATGTCTCTTATAGTGTATTCAACATAAGTTCCGTATCTATCGGTAGCGGCATCAATAACAACAAAGTTTTTAAACCTTTTGTTAAGAGCCGCCGATACATATGAACCTGCTTCCATAAGTTTCGTAATGTTCACACCGTTTGGAATAACCCTTATATGGTACAAGTCGTAGGTGAATTTTTCACATGTGAATTTTGGCAATTTTTCGCCTTCTTTGAGATTCAGAGGATTACCGTTTCTGTAATAACAGAAAGCATTTCTGACTTTACGGTTTATAACTCTTGTTTCGTCTATGAAGTCGAAAAATAAAGATGTGAATGAAACCATAAAGAACAAAAAAGCGGTTGCGGCACTTATGACACCAACAACTAATGGCACTATCATTGCTTTTGTACCGTGAATGAATGGAATATTCATTCCTAAGCCAAAAACAATAGTCATCAATGTTGCTATCGCACCGACTGTAATAAATTTTACAGTCGGTGCGCAGTAAGAAATTCGTGCCGCTTTTGTACTGAAAGTCTGCATTATTTAGACACTTCTTTCTTAATAATTGTAACATCATCGCAAGTGATGCTAAGCATATTATTGTATTCTCCATAAACCTTTGCTACAGGGTTTACAGGAGCAACATAAGCCTCCTCAGGAATAACAATATCCTTCGGGACTTTAAAAGTCAGCTTTTCGTAACGATTGCTGCCTTCTTTGCCATGGTAATCTGTACCGTCTTTAATGATAATACAGTTTACTTTTGTACCACGGTGTTCTTTGGTGTTGTAATCATTCCAAGGAACACAATTGATACATTTAATCACTTTGTTACCAAAAAATTCTTTTGCATCAAATTTCTGAAAGAGCTGCAAAAAGTGCATCGAAATTCACTCCCTTCTTAATTGAAAAAAAGGAAAAAAATATGAATTATTTTTTACGAAAAAATAATCGACACCTCGAAAATCCGCTCAAATAAAGGGATTTCGAGCGATGGCTTAAAATTAGGAAAATTAAATCAACAATCTTAAAGATGATTTATTTTTGTTCAAAAATAAATTCATAAAATCTTACCCATTTTTCAATGTATTTTGTCAAAATTTTTCCTTTCGACACCTATATAGTACCACAACACACAAAATATAACAATGGTAATTTATTTTGACTAATAAATTTTTGCTTTTTAAAAAATATCGAAAAAAGTTAAATATAAGGGTTGATTTATGAATATTTAGGCGTATAATAGAAGTAGAAACAGATAAAAAAACGTGTGCGAAAATAGGAATTTTTATTTTGCAAAAAATATTTTTTAAAAAATTTTTTTGCAAATTCAAAAAAATTTCATGTATTCATTGTATAACTAAAAATCTAACAAAAAGGAGTCTTCAAATGAACAGAAAATCAGATAAAATTGGCGCAGATAAAATCGCCAATATATACTTCAAAGTAAGATATAAGTTAAATTTTCCAGATGAGTTTAATAGATATTCTAAAAATTCAAGAGGTAAATATAATTACACTTCATCTCTTGACAGATTCAAAGAAAGTCTTCGTCACAAAATCAAAGTTTTAAAGGACAGAAATATTTTTAATGATATTGATAACGAAAATCCAACTACTGAGAACCATGACAAAAAGGTTACTATTGAGGAGTTTGACAGTAAGTGCGGATATTATTTGCTTAAATATTTTAAGAAGTACCATTCTGACAAATTTAAGTATATGACTGAGGAATCCGTTAGTAAGTTTAATGATGATTTTAGAAGTCTTGAAAACATTGCTAAGATTAATGAACTGCATAGTAAATTTGATGAGATAATTTCAATGTATAATCAGAGAGAACCTGAGTTAAACGAATTTATCGGCAAACACCTTTCTGATTTCAAGTATAATGAGTACATTGATAAGATGAACGCTTTTATTAGTAATTTGGATGTTCTTGTTAAGGAAGAAGAAAAGTTGAAACGAAACTATAATAAATACATTTCTAAAACTAATTCTGATACACAAACATAAAAATGACCGCTTGTTTAGGCATACTAAGCAGGCGGTTATTCTTTTATTCAACAAAAAGTCATCACAAATGAGGAGAAATTACCTGCATATTGTTGACTAATTATAATTAAAGATATAAAATTTAGTTACAGATGTAAGTATCATCAAAACATACTTTTTAGGAGGCATAATAATGAAATCAAAAAGAATAATACCGTTATTGCTTTCTGCAATAATGACGGTAGGCACGGCAACAGCAGTTCCGTTTACGGCAAGCGCTGTTGAAACGAATGCCCCTGTTGTTTCGGCACAGTCAGCAAAGACAAGTCTTGCAACCCCGAAAATCTCAAAGGCTGAAAGTATAAACGGCGGTGTAAAAATAAGCTGGGGCAAGGTGAACGGTGCTGAAAAGTACAGAATTTACTACAAGGGCAGTAAAGGTTGGACAAGAATGGTCGATACAACTTCAACCTCATATATCGATAAGGATGTTTCATCAGGCAAAAATTACACCTACACAGTAAGATGCATCAACTCATCTGCAACTAAGTTCACAAGCGGATATAACGGCAAAGGCAAGTCAATTAAATATATTGCCGCTCCTGAAATTTCAAAGCTTGAAAGTGTAAACGGCGGTGTAAAGATATGCTGGAACAAATCAAACGGTGCTGAAAAGTATAGAATTTACTACAAGGGTAGTAAGGGTTGGACAAGAATGGTCGATACAACTTCAACCTCATATATCGATAAGGATGTTTCATCAGGCAAAAATTACACCTACACGGTAAGGTGCATCAACTCATCTGCAACTAAGTTCACAAGCGGATATGATTCAAAGGGCAAATCAGTAAAATATATTTCAGCTCCGAAGATTACCAAAGCCGAGAGCGTAGACGGCGGTGTAAAAATCAGTTGGGATAAAGTAAACGGTGCTGAAAAGTACAGAGTTTACTACAAGAGCCGTAAAGGTTGGACACGAATGGTCGATACAACTTCAACCTCGTATATTGACAAAGATGTTTCATCAGGCAAGACATATACCTACACAGTAAGATGTATCAATTCATCAGCTAACAAATTCACAAGCGGATATGATTCAAAGGGTGTCACCGTAACAACCCCTGTAAAGCCCTCTGTTAAGCTTGACAAGACAAACCTTACTCTCACTAAGGGTAAGACATATACGCTCAAGACAACCGTTACAGGTACAAATAAGGCTGTATCATGGTCGTCATCGAACTCAAGCGTTGCTTCCGTTGATAAGAATGGCAAGGTCACAGCTAAGACTAAGGGTACTGCCACAATCACAGCTAAGGTTGACGGTGCATCAGCATCTTGCAAAGTAACCGTTAACGAACTTGCCAAAACAACTATTAAGCTTGATAAGACTAAAGTGACACTCGGTGCAGGCGAACCTTGTACACTTAAAGCTACGGTAAGCCCGTCACAGAAAGTGACATGGACATCGTCAAATCCTAAGCTTGTAAAGGTTGACTCAAACGGCAAACTCACTGTTACAAAAGCTCTCTATGACATCGAGGACTACTGGGCTGATGTAAAAATTACCGCTAAAGCAAACGGTGTCTCGGCAACATGCATTGTATCAGCTGACGGATACAGAACATATCACAAGTACGCAATCGTGCCTGTATATAAACCGACAGACTTAGATGTATGCAAAGGCTGCGGCAGGTTAATCAAATACAATGCCGCTCCCGGAACAAAATATGAAACTGAAGACGGTCGTAAAGGAATTTTTATCACAAAAAGCGACCATGATGAGCACCGCAATGCACACGCACGCAATGGCGAACCCGGCGGTTGGTACAGCGAAGTTGTAATGCTTAAAGTCGGCGAACGCGTACAGCGTGAAGGCTGGTATGTCGATTAAAAACCCGTAACAAACATGGCTGACAAAAGCTGTGACATAAATACAAAAAAGACCTCGTGAAAATATCCACGGGGTCTTTTCATTATGTGAAAGGAGACTCACACACTATGTTATTACACGAAAAATACAAACCCTATGAATTTATTAACTTAGACCGTTTTGAAAAAATCAAAATCGAAAAAGCTGACGGGAATGTAGCAACACATTACAACATCGTAGGCGTAAACAAATTCAGCAACATTACTTCAGTTGAAACAGTGCTTGCGACTTTCTATTCGGAAACAGAAGCTCAGGATGCACTGAACACCATCATGCAAGGTTATATAGATGACGCAAAAATCATCAATATTAAATATTGACGAATAAAGGAGAATAACCAAATGCTTGACTTTTTTACAGACCTTTATTACTACAAAAAAGCCTATCTCATAGGCGAAGACTGCCTCGGTCATGCAGTAAACAAAATTACAAAGCCGTATGAAGACAGAACAAAAACCATTGATTCTGTCAAAGAGTTAATAGACTTGCTCACTGAAGCGAAAGCCGCCATTCTCAAACACATCCCTGAGAATGTTCTCAGCGAGAGCGAATGGACGGGAATAGATTATGTAGATTATGACAGATACACGAGACGAAATTACGGCAATGTATTTTTCAACGAAATCCCTAATGACAATCTCACAGACACAGCTCTCAAAAGATATTTTGAAATCAGTAATCTCAAAGGCTGGATTAAGTCGGAGAACGGCTATCCCAATGCCTATATGGTAACGCTGTATAATTTCAATAACTACGAGGTTATGTTTGAAAACGAGAAAGGAAATAATGTATGAAAATTTTTTTGCATTCTGTTGCATATTCTCAAAAAATAAATACCCCTTAATTATTTCAAAAATCATTTTTGTAAATAAAAGACCTCAAAATCATGTCTTGTCACAAAAACACAAAAAATTTCAAAAAGTATATATACCTACTTTATAATACACCACATAGTAAAACACGTAAAAATACACTGTTAAAATTACACAAATAATTAAGGTGTATTTTATTATATATAAAATTTTTTCTTATATTAACTTAAATTTTTTTGTGTTTTTGTGACAAAATCCCAATAGCCCCTTATTTAAGCCATTTTCTTTGTCACACTTTTTTTTCAACTTTGTGCCAATATTTTTTATAAATATTCAAAACACCAGTATTTAAGCCATTTTCTTTGTCACAAAAAATTTCAAATATTTGTGACAAAACCGCTGAAATCACTCAAATCACACCCTCTTTTCACTGTATTATTCCTATTAAGAATAATTCTTGCTGTATTACTCTGAAAAAATAAGTCAAATTTCTGCCCATTTTCGTCCCATCAAAGGACATTTTGTAACCTAAAAATGTCCCGATAACTCAGCTTCAAAAATATAGTCCATTTTATTATAAATATTAAAAATCAAGGCAAAAACACGTTTTAATTCTCTAAAAGAATCAAAACACAGAAAAACACAAATTTTGTCACAAATATTTGTGACATAAAAAATGGCTTGTACGCTGGCTTTTCGAGCCAACCCCAATTTCTTGTCACAAATATTAAAATTTTTTGTGACAAAATCACGGGACAATTTGATATAGCAAAAAGGTCACAAGTGGGCTTTTTTTGTCCAAAAATGGGTTTAAAAATTGCACAATTAAATTGTAAAAATGTAAATTCAGCGTATAATTATTCACAATTTCGCAAATAAAAAAAGCTATCTGATAACGAATATCATATAGCTTAGTTTCTGTATATGCTGTAGAATGAAAACTTTGATTTAATTACTTACTCATCTGTTCTGCAAGGTGCAGAGGGTGACATATGTACGGAAGACCGTCCTGACCTTTCACATCTTTGTGTGCTTTAAAAGCAAGTTTAATTGCTTTTTTAGTAAGTTTAGTATAAATCAAAATGTCTGTCCCCTTTCTATTTAGTTGGTATCTCGCTGCCTGTATAGGCAGTTAATCGGTATAGTCTTTTTGTGTAATTAACGAAGAAATTATTTTTAAAATCATTTCAGTTAATTATTACGGCTATTTATTTGCTGAGTTATGCCCATTTGTGGGATGTAAATGGGATTCGCAGAGTAAGTGTCGGTGCAAAAGACTATACCCATTTAATTATAGCATAGCTATATATTTAATTCAAGATAGAAAAAATTTACCCGATGGGTTTTCCATCGGGTAAAAGTCTTAATACGTTTCTTTCTTACCGCAGGTTGTGCAGTGTCTGCCTGTTGTGACAGTTTGAGTTACGTCTTTTGTTACGGCAGGTGTTGTCTTGGTGTAATGGTCTGTGTGCTCTGAGTAAGAACCTGCGCCACCGTTGTAAGCGTGATTGAGAATATGACTGTCGATGTCAGCGTCAATTTGAGAGCTGGTGTAGGAGTCTGTTTCTTCAGTAACAGTCCATTTTTTACCACAATCATTACAAGAATAGTTTATACGCCAATAAGTAACTGTTTTTGCAGGTGTCACTGTGACTGTTTTGGTTACTTTTTTAGTGTCATTCACCCATGTGTGAGTATGCTGTGTCGGTTTAGCGGCAGGTTTCTCAGTAGGCTTAGGCTTAGGTTTCTGCGTTGGCTTGGGCGACGGTTTGTCAGGCTTTGAAGTCTGAGATGAGTCAGACTTGTCAGGCTTCGAGGTTTGTGACGAATCACTCTTAGATGATTCAGTCTTGGATGACTCTTGAGGGTCATTCTTCGATGAGTTATTTTCGGACGAGGACGAACTCTGTTCGTGCGATGAATTACTCGTGCTGCTGCTTGCAGCAGGGTTGGTTTCGTTTGGTTTCTTGTTGTCGGTTGTACCTTCGGTACTGCCGACAGTACTGTCAGATGCATGTGTGCTCTCAGTGACGGACTGTGTAGGTGTATTTACTGTGATAGTTCCGTCATCGCCGCAGCCTGTGGCAATGACACTGCAGATGACAGCGCAAAGAACGATTGGAATGATTGATTTATGTTTCATATAGTTAGTCTCCTTTGCTTTAACGATGTATCAGCTATGAATTGTCATGTTGATATGAATTGCTTGCTATCACCTCGCAAAAGTAAATTTAATCATGCTTTGTGAAAGAAACAAATTCAGCACACAAGCTACATATTAGCTTTAAAAAATGCTTGCAGATTTTTTAAAACTAATATGAAATATAAAAGTATTGTTTTAAAAAAAGGTGCAGAACAAGAGCCTGCACCGAAAAACACAAAGCCCTGATTGTTGCGACACAAACTTCACTCCCAACAATGGTATGCGAAAAAGAGCCTGCATTTTTACCTAATTAAAAATGCAAACCACCGTGGGATAATGTATTCAGTTTGTGTCGCAACTATATGATATCACATAAATATATATTTTGCAATAATATAGAATATTTTGACAATAAAAAAAGACTAAGCCTGTATGACTTAATCCTAAAAAATGAATTTGTTAAGTTGTGTTCAATAAAGACTTTTGTGTTCAAAAAAATTTTTTTGAAAAATTCTAAAATTCACCTGATTTTTAACCAATCCAAAAATCATGGTGGTATTTAATATGGTAATTCAGGTGGTAATTGCCGTTTTTTTAACTTAACTCAAACATATCTCAAATTATCGTAAAATTACCAAAAACCGCATAGGAATGGGAAGAAAAGTAACTTTGAGTAAAGTTGAGAAAAAATAAAAGGTGGTTAAAAAACCACCTCTTTTGGTCGAGGTGACAGGACTTGAACCTGCGGCATCTTGGTCCCAAACCAAGCACTCTACCAAACTGAGCTACACCTCGAAATGTTGTTTAATAACAACAGCTTAATTATTATATACCATATTTTCGGATTTGTCAACATAATTTTCGTTTTTTATTCAAAATTAATTCAAATATTTTGAAAATCACCATAAAACAGACCGAAAATGCGATACAAAACAGCCGTCCCTACATAAGAAACGGCTGTTGGTGCAGGTAACTTGCAAGGGGGATAGGAATGGGGAAAATAGGGGATTTTGTTAGCTATATGTAAGCTACAGAACATAATTATGAACAATTCAGGA
>NZ_DBLZMS010000010.1:3513-67442 GCF_057037865.1 Ruminococcoides sp. | reverse complement strand
AACAGCTCCTTCATTTGCTATTTTCTTGCCATTTATTTTATCATAAAACTGTATACTATGTCTTTGCACTGTTGTATACTATGTTACTACACTGCACACATTGGGCGCCCGCTTTGATGAATGGATTTGTTTTATAAAGATGTTTTGATGTGATGAATGATATGTATAATCTGTAGCGGCGAACCGTGTTCGCCAATCGTTTTGGTTGAAAAACCAAAACGAATAAAATGCCCGTACATAATCTTTGATATATCAAACAAAATAATAAACAAATATTTTGTATTAGGTCGAACCGATTTTACAATCGTTTAAAATGGCGAACACGGTTCGCCGCTACATTATAGCAGTAACTTTGCAACATTTATATAATTGGATTTAACATAGATTTTCTGCCGTTACTTAGCGGGCGTCCAATGAACGCCCCTACAGATTCCTTACAAAACAAAAATGCATCAGAGCCTTACCGGGCATCTGATGCATTTTATTTATCTGACTGTCTTCTCAAATTACGGGCGGTGGTACACCGCCGTCCTTAATTTTCAATTTCCCATTTTACATTTTCAATTTATAAACGGGGAACGGCGACTCGCCGTTATTTAAGTGTTTTCATACATTGCTTGAATGTTTCGATTACATACCATGCCTCATCGTCTGTGAGAGTTGAGTTCATCGGGAGGGTGAGCTGGTTTTTGTGCATATTATACGCATTTGGATAATCGGTAATCTTGAAACCACGCTTGCTGTATGCCGAAAGCAACGGCAATGGCTTGAAGTGGACATTGCACATTACGCCGTGGTCAGCCATCATATTATAGAACTTGTTACGGTATTCTGCGTCTTTGCCAATAAATCTTACAAAGTAAAGGTGACCGCTGCTGCGGTGGTTTTCATCGCAGTGATTAAGCACCTGAACAGGCAAATCCTTAAATTCTTCGTTGTAAAGCTTTATAAGCTGATGTCTGCGCTCAAGCATTTGATCGTAGCGTTCAAGCTGAGCCACACCGATTGCGGCAAGCACATCGGTCATATTACACTTGTACTGAGTGTCAACAACATCATATTCCCACGATGCGACTTTGTTTTTTTGATATGCGTCCTTGGTCTGACCGTGAAGCGAGAGAAGCATATACTGCTTGTACATTTCTTCCTCGTCAATTCCGTCATGTGAACGGTGAACAGCCGCACCGCCCTCGGCAGTTGTCATATTTTTTACAGCGTGAAAGCTGAAGTTTGTGAAGTCGGCAATTTCACCGCACATTTTACCGTGCCATTGCGCGCCGAATGCGTGAGCGCCGTCAGCCATAACAATAACTCTGCCGAACTTTTCCTGAAGCTCGTTGCGTGGATTGAAAATGCCTTTCTTTCTTTCAACAGCCTCAAAAATACGGTCATAATCGCACACAACACCTGCAAGGTCAACAGGAATGATAACCTTTGTATTGTGGTTGATTGCCGCCTCCATTTTATCGTAGTCCATTTCAAAGCTGCCGCTTTTGCAGTCAACCATAACAGGCTTTGCGCCCACATGGTAGATGATTGATGCGGTTGCCGTGTAGGTGTATGCCGGAACGATAACCTCATCTCCCGGACCGATGCCGAGAATACGCAGAGTAAGTTCGGCACAAGAGGTCTGCGATGAAAGGCAGACAGCCTTTTCCGTGTGACATCTTTCTGCAATACGGCTTTCAAAAAGCTTTGTTTCGGGACCTGTTGTAATCCAGCCCGATTTCAGAACCTTTATAACTTCGTCAATTTCTGCCTGAGAAAGGTCAGGCGGCGAAAAGGGAATTTTTCTCATTTTAAATTTCTCCTCGGATACAGCTTGTGTTAAGCGTTGCCGCACACAAACTATAGACAAATCTGAAAATATTGCACTCTTTTAACCGAAACAAAAGTTGCTACCGATTGCAAGCAGTACAAAGGTGCGTCAGCTCATCGGAATTTCGGCAAAAGGTTAAATCTTTACTGAAATTCTAAGTTTCAATCGCCAAACGGGCAAATGACACATATATTAAATTATACAACGCAAGTCATAAAAAGTAAAGTTCCAAAATACCCAAAATATACTCTGAAAATGCGGTTTTGTATGGTGTATGAGCCGTATTGCAGTTGATTTTCAGCTTTTTTCGCTTTCGGATGCTTTCTTTTGCAGATATTTCTTTTTTGTTGCAAGACCGCCTCTTATGTGCCTTTCGCTTTTGTTTGTGTCAAGAATTTCCCTCACCTGTCGGTAAAGTGCAGGGTTAAGTACCTTTAGCCGTTGGCTGACATCCTTATGTACGGTGCTTTTGCTCACACCGAACTTTTTTGCCGTACTTCTCACGGTTGCCTTGCTTTCGATTATGTATTCACCGAGCATTGCCGCTCTTTCTTCTACGATACCTTTCACATACAGCCCTCCTGTCTGTCCTCCTTAGGGGGACATCTGTAATAGATTGTATGTGCAGACAGCGGATTGTATGACGGTATAGTTTAGTATGTTTTATTGCGTTTTATTGTGTTTTATTGCGTTTTATCTGTAATTAAACTAAATTTTTGTATAAACAGACAAATTAGTGTTCATAACTTCGGTGTTTATGTGAATTGAATTGTTGTGCCTGTGAATGGTATAATTTAGTTGTAAAAGTCAGAGAAAATCAAATTTTTTTGTGCATTTTGCTTCTATGGCTTGAGAGGAGAAATACATATGAAAAATATTAAAAAAACAGCGGGTAAATTATTTGCAATGATTCTCACGGTATCGGTTGCAGTATCCTGTGTGGTGTCAACGGGCATTTTCACAGCCTCGGCATACACAGCACCGAAAGAGGGCAAAATTTTTTATAACAAAACAATGTACGACAAATACGGTAAGGCTGAAGGTATGGTTCTTGACAGCCTTAAAAATTTTGACGAGGAAATTGATATCAGCAGTCTTAATGTTCCGAGAAGCGATGCTGCGGAATTTTTTAAGGTGCTGACCTTGACTCATCCGGAGCTTTACTATGTGAATCAGGGATTTTCGTACTCCTACTATCCGTCAGAGGATAAGGTTACGTCAATCTATCCCGAGTACACAATCAGCAAGAGCGAGTATGCAACACAGAAAAAGTCGCTTGATAAAGAGGTTGAGAGAATTCTTTCGCTTGTGGACGAGAATATGAGCGATTCCGAAAAGGCACTTGTAATTCACGATGAGCTTGCCATTATGAGCGAGTACAGCACATCAGATTACAACAAGGCTGATATTTACAATTCGCTTGTTGAAAAAACTTCCGTATGTCAGGGCTATGCACTTGCGTATTCCTACATTCTTTCACTTGTCGGAATAGACTCCGAACTTGTTGATTCAAACTCAATGAACCATATGTGGAACAAGGTTCATATCGGCAACGCTTGGTATAATGTTGATGTTACATGGGATGATCCAATTAATGACAGACCGGGACACGCTCAGCATACATACTTCCTTTTAAGTGACAATGCCATTCAGAATCTTCCGTCAAAGCACTATGATTACACAATAAGCTACGGTGCAAATTCGACAAAATATGATAATTACGAAATCCATAATTTCGACACAAGGCTTTGCGAGGTTAACGGTGAATTTTACGGCTTTGTCAACAACAATTCTTCAGCTAACAAGGGTGCATTGTTAAAATACAAGCTTGACAGCAATACATATGAGAAAAAGCTGAAATTGAACGAAAGATGGAGCGCAGGTGGTAATTCCTACTGGCTAAATACATTTATGAGCCTTGAAAAATACAACGATACTCTGTATTTTAATACCTCCGACGCCGTGTATTCATACGATGTTGAAACAGGCAGACAGGCAGTTGTCGCATCCGATATCAGTGGTGTGTCCGCATCATCAGGCAAGCTTTGCTACGGTATGGTTCTCAAGGGTGACGCAATGTATGTTGCCGTGTCGGATTCTCCGAACAACAAGGCAACTTTGCAGTATGTAAAAAGAGTTGACAAGGGCAATCTTGCAATCGGTATGACAAACTATGTTATGACTGCAAGCACCAATTCAACCGAAAAGGCATATTACGGTGACGCAAACGGTGACGGCAAAATAAATATTGCCGATGCAACCGCAATTCAGAAAGCAATTGTGGGTCTTGTCAATCAGAACGAGATAGAGCGTATAAACTCTGATGTAAACTTTGATTCCGATATTACCGTCATTGATGCAACCACAATTCAGATGTACATTGTAGGGCTTATATAACGACAAGCCGTTGGCAAATTGAAAATGGAAAATTTAGGACTGCGGTGGCACACCGCAGTCCTTTCCGGAAGATAGTTAGATAAAGGAATTGCACCAATGCCCGATACGGCATTGATGCAATTTTTGCTTTATTTATATAATTTTAATTTGTACAAATCTTTGCGTGGCTATCTACAGGCGTATAATATCCGCCCATACAAATTTGCAACAACTTCCATATATACAAAAACGGTCGGGCGACAATGTTTTTCACTCTTGCAAATTGTCTTCCCGACCATAATTTTCCATTTTACATTTTTAATTTTCAATTTTATGCCCGAACCGTACACCGTTACTGTTCAATATCGCTATTGATTTACCCATGCAATTATGCTATAATTCTAAGGATATAGTGTATTAACGGAGGCTTTGGAATGCTGGATTCATATGTTGAAATTGACCTTGACAAAATCGGTGCAAATGCCCGTGCGATAACACAAAAATACAGCGACTACAAATATTTTATTGCCGTTCTCAAGGGTGACGGTTACGGTCACGGTATGGAAGTGGCAAATGAAATGTACAAAAACGGCATTAACTATTTTGCCGTGTCCTCTCTTGAGGAGGCTCAAAGCTTTCGTAAGGTCAACAAGGACGCTCCGCTTTTGTGCCTGCATCCGGTTCATCTTTCGAGAATTGAGGAGGCAAAGCGGCTTAATCTCACCATTGCCGTGAATGAGCTTGACTACCTCAAAAGGTTGCTTGATTTAAACATTGACTGCAATTTCAAGGTTCATCTCCAGATTGATACAGGCTTTAACCGCCTCGGCTTCAAGGATAAGGACGAGGTTAAAACTGCCGTTGATATGATTAACGGTTCAAATTTTGTTCTTGAGGGAATTTATCAGCATTTTGCAACAGCCGGAATTTTTGATCCCCATTGGGACGAGCAGGTCAGAAACTTCAAGGAGCTTACATCGCTTATTGATTTGAATAAAATCCCGATTGTCCATATGGGCAGTTCCGTTTCAATGCTCACCCACCCGAAACAGCCTTTTACAACAGGCGTGAGAATGGGCATTGCAATCTACGGCTACAATGTTGCCCCCGATTCTCTTTCAAATTCACCAAAGGACAAACTCCGCAAAATGCGAAACAATTACTTCATTAAGAAGTACAACATCAGCGAAACATATTTTGATGTAAAGATAGATTTACAGCCGGCTATGAAGATGAAAACCCGTATTCTTCAGCTTAAAAAGGTGAACAAGGGTGAGTGGTTCGGCTACAATGCGTCATATACGGCAGATGAGGATATTATTCTTGCAATTCTTCCTGTCGGCTACAACAACGGCATCGGTCACGCAAATCACAACAGACAGGTTGTTATCAACGGCAAAAAATATCCTGTTGTCGGTGAGATGTGTATGAATATGACGGCTGTTAAGGTTGATTCATCGGTAAAAATTGATGACGAGGTAACACTCCTCGGTGACGGCATAACAGTTGGTATGTTCGGCAGAAGTTCGGGTATGGGCAATGCCGAGGCGCTTGTGAATGTAGGCAAGAACAATCCGAGATTTTATGTAAAAGACGGTAAGGTTGTAAAGGAGAAGTAAGATGGCAGTTTCGGTACACAAATGGCTTTTGAATAAATTCAGAGATATTAACCACAGCAGAATGGATAAGCACATTGACATTATCGCCAAGAACAGCGGTAAGTCAAAGGCTTATATCAAGTTCGACATAATCCGCAACTTTCTCATCAGAGGCACAGGCTACACGGACTATTTCCGTTGCGATTTTATCAACCTTTCGGCTAAAGAGAAAAAGACCTTTGTAACTGCAAAAACTTTCTACAAAATTCTTGAATATCTCAACGATGAGGAATATATCGTTCTTCTTCGTGACAAGCTTGTTTTTGACGAGCTTTTCAAAAAGTATCTCAAAAGAGATTTCATCAACCTTCGCACAGGCAGTAAGGAAGATTTCAAGAAGTTCCTTGACGGCAGAGAAACCGTTTTTGCAAAAGATCCGACAGGCGAGGGCGGTCACGGCATTTCAAAAATCACCGTTGCCGAGGTAAAGGACAGCAACAAGCTTTATGATGAACTCAAGGCAAACGGTCAGCTTCTTGTTGAGGAGGCAATCGTTCAGAGCGATGACCTCAACGAAATCAATCCGTGCGTTGTAAATTCATGGCGAGTTGTTACGCTCTATAAGGACGGCAAGGCGCATATAATAAATAATGCTCTCCGTATCAATCAGGATGAGTCGAATGTTATCGGCTGTACAAATGACCTCTACCTCAGCCTTGATGCAGACGGCAGAATCGACAGTAATGTAATTGACGACTACGGCAATGTTTATGACAAACACCCGATGACAGGCAAAAAGTTCTCCGAGGTTAAGATTGCAGGCGTTCGAGAGGCTCTTGACATGGTTGTTGAGGCAGCGGAAAAGATTCCGCAGGTGAGATATATCGGATGGGATATCGCCTTTTCAAAGAATGGTCCCGTTATGGTTGAGGGCAACGAGTACCCGGGCTACGGACTTTTGCAGTTCTATAAACTAAAAGGCAAACGCACAGGCCACCTGAAAGAAATCGCCGATGTCCTTGGTGACGAGATGAATAACATTAAGCTTTGATTATTCAGCAAAAACTTTATAATAAAAACAAAAAACAGCACCGAAGTAATATCGGTGCTGTTGTGCGTTGTATTATAGGTTTTGCTGTGATAAAATGTTTAAAAAATAATCCAACGAAAGGGAGAACGTGAGATGAATTTATACCCAAAGAAAGAATCGTTGAAAGATGTTTTATCCGGTGAAAGAAAATATGTTGTTCCTGCATATCAAAGACCATATGAATGGGGTAAAGATGAGATAATCAATATGCTCGACAGTATACGAGAACACATAGATACAAACTGTGAAGAAAATCTGCTGTTTGGAACGCTTCAATTCAATGCCGATAAAATTATCATTGAAAATAATTTTTCAAAAGTATACGACGGTGAAATTAGTTGTGAAATAATTGACGGCCATCAGAGAATTACTACATTTTACATTTTGAGAAAATTTCTTGGAATAGAAAAACTTCCGAATATTTCAAACGAAATTAATCGCAAGTCGCTCGAAGAAAACTTGGAAAGTGCAAAATATGTTGAAAACAGAAAGTGTATTGAAAATTATTTTAAGAATGATGCGGTTTTGAAAGATAAATTTAAGAATTTTATAGATAATAAAATCATCTTCGTGTCAATATATGTTTCAAAAGTAAGCTCAATTGCAACAACGCTTAAAATATTTAATTCGATAAATACAACGGGATTGAGCCTTGATGTAAAGGATATTTTTAAAATCAACTTTTGTGATTACCTTTGCAAAGATAGCACCCTTGAAAGATCGGATGTTCTTAAAAAAATCAATCAGGCATATGAAAATATCACAAAATTTGACGGAGTATACAGTCTTGATGAAAATGCACTTCTTGATGTTTTTCGATTTCATATTATGAAAATTAATAATAATTTTACCCAAGAAAGACTCAGAGCAAGCAATAATATGTTTTTCATTGAAAAGGACGGTTTGTTCAACGGAAACAATAAATTAAAGTTATCAAAAAAAGAACAGCTTGATGTCTTTTGTGAAATTGCAGAGTGTATGAGCAAAACGCAAAAGTATTTAGAAAAACACGATAAAGGAAAAATCAATTTGGTAAAACATTGTGCCAAAGAATTGCTTAAAAACAGTGGATACGGCAAGCTGACAAATCTGTATTACTATTTTGTTTATGAACAGGATTGCAACGAAAAAATCATAACAGATGAAATTATTTCAAATACAGAAAATGCGGTTACCGCTATATGGAAGTACTGTTCAATCTTTGCGTCATCGTATTCCAGACAGATTTATGAGGTGTACAGGGAAATTGCCGATGTGTTAAACAGAGGAGAAACAAACAATATTGAAGAAATATTGCAGAAGAAACTCGGCGAACATACCAACAATGCAGATTTTAAAGATTTTAAAGCGATTTTTAAAAATGCGGTTTTTACAAACAGAATGAAACATCTTTTCGTTATGCTGAGTTATATAGATGATTGTGAAAATGAAGTTGACGCTATCTCGGTTAAAAATGATATGTTCTACAGACAAAAATGGAACCTTGATATAGAGCATATTATTTCACACAGATATTCAAATCCTGCATTGAATGAAGAAGATAAAATTGAAAATTCAATCGGCAATTTAATGTATCTTGACCGAAGCCTTAATCGAAAACTCGGTAAAATGACAGCGGGTTTTAACTTTGTTCAAGACGATTATAACAATAAAATTAAAAACTATAGTGAAAAAGTAACTTTGCAATGTGTGAGAGCATTTCTTGGAAATTATCAGAAGTACAACTCTCCGAATGATGCAATAGAAAAAAGAAGAGATGATAAAGTAAAGTTTTTAAAAAAACTTTATGACGGTTATGTTCAAAAAGTCTTGTCTGAATCTGATGATGACAATGCGTTGCTTATCAATAGTTAAGAAAATGCAAGAGGGTAATTAACATTCTCTTGCATTTTTGTTAATAGGAATTCAATTTTTCCTAATTTTATTAAACCTCAAAAATCCTCAATGGGATTTTCGTATGCGGATTTGATTTTTGCTATTCTGCCTTTGAGGAGGCAATTGTCAATGTCGATTTGATAGTTGTGGTAATCCCACGGGGCACGCTCCCCTCTGTGAGCGTAGATGAAGTCTCTTTTGCTGGTTTTGTCGATTTTTTTGATGAGGTCAAGCAAATCTTCTGCCGACATATCGTCAATAATTCCTCTGCCTGCTCCGTCAGAAACCTTTGGATAGGCTCGTCCGCTGCCTTTTGGCATTTCTTCATCAGAAAGCAAGGTTATTTCAAACTCCTGTTCCTCGCCAAAATCATAAATCATATGAATTTTATCGCCAATTTCAAGCTTTAAATTGCCGAGTTTCGTTTCTGACATAAGCTTTGGTTTTGCCTGAAATTCTTCATCGCCCAACTCGTAATTTGTACCTTTGTATGTCATCATGAACAGATGATAAGCACAGGTGCTGAATGACGAAAGCACGGCATAGCCCAACACAGCCATTGTCGAATTTGAGGAAATCTGAATATCTCGCCATATTTTGTTCTCGCATCCTATATAGACAATTTTGAATGTATAAACTCTTGCCATAATATGTACCGCCTTGTGCTAATTTGTTCAAATCCAATTATCCACAAAATCTCGGAGCATCCATTCGGGGGCTGACTCAATAATATCATATAGTGCAGATTGAGCCTCCGATTTTGTCATTTTTGAAATCCTATGATTTAGAATATCGCAGACAACCTCTCTGAAATCTTCGTCAAATTCATCATCTTCATCAAAATAATCATTGTCATAATCATCGTCAAACTCGGGTTCATCATAGCTTTTGAGACTTTTGTAATATTCCTCGGCTTTTTCTGGAAATGCAGAAAAATATATTGCAATTTTGTGCTTGCAGACCTTTTTGTTACCTTCCGCAAACGGACAATTACAAAATGATTTTTTTATATGAATAATATCAATGTGAACATCGTAAGGCTTTTTCGCAGATCCCGATACTTTGCCCTCATATTCATTTTCACTTGTCTGTTTAAAGGAAATCACATTCCCTCTTTTATAATAATCGTATCCACGCTCAATAGACGCATATCTCGCATTCTCAAGTAATCCCATTATGCACCCCTCATTGTTAATTCAAAGTATCTTCCCCCTCGTTATAGAGAGCCTCATTGATTTCTACAACGCTTTTGTTGTTATTCATATTTATGATTATAATGCTGTCACGCTTGATTTTTGGATAGAGAGGTGAGAGCCCTGCAATTTTAAGGACGCTGTTGGTTTCATTTACCGACAGACCCATTCCTATTGAAAGGCAAATTAGTTTATCTCTTTTCGGGGCAGTTTTCAAGCCTGAAAAAATCTGATAGGCATAGCCGTCGCTGAGTTCGGCTTTACGAATGACCTCCGCTTTTGTAAGATTCCTTTCGTTCAAAAGGTCGGTAAGGTATTCCGAGAGATTTTTGCTTATCATTGAATCCCTGTTTGCGTTTTCGTATTCTTCAAATGTGTTGAAATTTTCAAGTTCTTTTAAAAGTTGAGTTGTGGTTTTGCGTATCATAATCAAAAACTCCCTGAATTAAAGTTTTGTAAGTTTCCAAAACTATTTTAACATGATATAATAAGCACGGCAAGTACGATTAGACTTATAATTTTGCAAAGTGCTTATTATGTCAATTTATATTCCCCTCAAATTTTGCCCTGCAAAATTTTCGATGGGTGATTATATCATAACTCATTTCATGATTTATGATATAATAAGCAAGACAAGTATAATTAGACCTATAATTTTGCAAAGTGCTTATTATGTCAATTTATAAGCACAGCAAGTATTATTATACTAATATTTTTGTTATGTGCCTGTAAATATTGTGAGGAAATGTTATGGGAAATAATTGGATTGATACGGTGATTAATGAACAATATCAGTTTGTGCGATTGCTTAAACGAACAGATAAAACGGAAATCTGTGTTTTCAGGCATAAGGAACTCGGCAAACAGATTGTAAAACGCACATTAAAAGGTTCGGGAGAGGTTTACTTTGCACTTAGAACGCTTTCACACCCAAATATTGCAAATGTTTACGATGTTGTCAAAACCGAAATGGGAGTCACCGTTCTTGAAGAATATGTTGACGGTCAGACCGTGGCAGATTATCTGCAAACGGGATTGTATTCTCCGTCAGGCGTGAGAAAAGTTATTTCGTCTCTTTGTGACGCACTTGATTTGTTACATTCGCACCAAATTATACACAAGGATATTAAGCCTGAAAATGTGATGATTGACAGCAACGGTAATGTAAAGCTGATTGATTTTGATGCGGCAAGGCTGTACAAGCCCTATCAGTCGAAAGACACACAGGCTATTGGCACAATGGGATATGCCGCCCCCGAACAGTACGGAATAAATCAAACCGATGAACGGACTGACATTTACGCAATAGGTGTTTTGATGAATGTTATGCTCACAGGTCAGCCACCTGAAATTCGCCTTTATAACGGCAGGCTGAAAAGGGTGATTGTAAAATGCACCCAGACAATTCCCGACAACCGCTATCAAAATGTGAAAGAACTGAAAAGAAATCTTTAAAACAGAATAAAACTGTGCTGACAGCACAGGACAAAAATACCGTCTTTGATTATACTTTAATTAGAGTTTAATCAATGACGGTAATTATTTTGTGGATTTTTAACAAATTGTTTACAACTTGTCAATGTTATCGGCAAGAACTCTTACCGTGTTTAGAAATGTGGTTACTTTGGTTTTGTCGGTGTCTTTAAGCACGCTGTTAATTTCGTTAAGCATATGTTTGTTTTCGACCGAATCAAATACAAGCCAGTCAATGCTTGTGTCAAGTGCCTGAGAAATACGGAAAAGAACATCAACGGAAAGTATTCTTGTTCCACGCTCAATGTGACCGATGTGTGCCGCAGAAAGTTCGCACAATTCGCCGAGCTGTTCCTGCGTAAAACCCTTTTCAATCCGCTTATTTTTTATCCTTTTGCCGAGTGCCGTATAATCAATGTTTTTGTTCATAAGTAAAACCTCAGAATCCTATATATAGTTTATTTTAAACTTTTTGAACAAAAAAATAAATTTACTGTAAGCATTTATTATTGACTTGTAGCATTATTTGTGCTAAACTTATTTTACAACAGATGAAATTTTTATGAACTTTGACAGACATCATCTTTGCCGTCTGTAATAAATAAAATTTTAATTTAGGAGAGATGCTTTGTGGCAGTATGGGGAATGGGATCATTTTTTAATGGTGCTGATAATCAGTTTGATAATTTTATCAAGGAAAATTTTGTTTGTATGCTCTGGGATGAAAATGATGTACCAGAATTTTATGCAATGATGAAAGAAATCCAACTTGGTGATATTATTTATCTCAAGTCATTTAAACGAGGCTCAGATGAGATGCATGTAAATGCAGTAGGAATTGTGACAGAAACATTTAAAAACAAAAATTATCATAGCGGATATGAAACCTGCAATAATCAAATCGGAGTTGAATGGATTAATACAAACTCAAACGAAGTTATTAAGGTGAATAACATATATAAACAAAGGAAAACAACCCTTTGTAAAGAATATGATAAAAGAGTAGTTAAGGAAATGGTTAAGTTAATTCAAAACAAGAAGAAATAAATTGAAGTAATTTTTTCATACAAAAGGAATGATCGTTGTGGATAATAACTCAAAATGTCCGTTATGCGGTGGAAAAATAGTTTTTGATCCTGCTTCACAAAAGAACTTATGTAAAACATGCAATAGCTATTTTATTATTAATGAGTATAATAATTTTGATGATTTTCAAAAAGACAAAACTAAATCTAAATGTCCGAATTGTGGTGCACAGCTTATATTTCATGAGAACACATATTCAGCAGAATGTAAATATTGCAATAGCAAATTCAGTATTTTGACTCTAAATCCCGGAAAGGCAACACCTGAAAAAATAATACCTTTTACTGTGCCATTGGAAGAGTTTAAAAAATCAGTAATAAAATATCTTACAGAGGGTGAATATATTCCGGCAGATATTTTTGACCAGGTTGAATTTATAAGTACAAAGGGAGTATATATCCCTTTGTACTATTTCGATACAAGTTATGCCGTAAAATATGTTGCTGAGATAGGTTATAATCGAACAGAAACTTATTTGGACTACGGATTTGGAAGTGAGCGTAACAAATTGGTAAAAAAAACGAGGTTTGTTACCGATTGGAGTCCGTATAGCGATACTTTGGAGGGTTCTTGTTCTACTTATGCTATCGGTACATCAATGTTCGACAAATTCAATGTAATAACAGAAAAAAATAAAAAATACACAAATAAAGTTGATGAAATAATTAGTTTTTGCGAGGAAAGCGTTGATAATTTAAAACCTTATAACGAAAAATACCTTGCAGGTTTTGAAGTGATTCCATACGAATTGTCTCCTGACGAAGCGTATGAACAAACAGCAAAACCGAAAATTAAACAGTTAATTGAGAACCGTGTAACAAGTATTGTACCCGGAGATCAATACAGAAATATGCAGTGGAACGGTAAAGAGAAAAAAGAAAAAATAATTCCATTTTTAAAGCCATTTTGGATAACAAAGTTTTCTTATAAAAACGAAGGTTACATATTTATTATGGATGGAACTGATAAGGATAAAGTAACAGGAACAAAACCGTTTGATAAAGATTCTCGAAAGGCAGTGAGCAAACACTATTTGCCGGTTAAACTTTCTTTGTGCCTTATTCCTCTTATGATTTGGTTTCTTATTGCCTTTCCGGAAAACTTTGTGATAATTCTCTCTCTGTTTTTTGCCATTTTTTCTTTTTCAATGGCTTATGCAACAAACAAGAAAAATAAAATTACAAAGCAAGGTTTATCAGAAAAACTTGCTTCTGCAAATAAATATCTTGAAAATCCTGATTTGCTTTTTTCTAAAAATCTAAGCACAAAGAAGAGGATTTATCTTATGGAAGTGTAGATGATAACTGGAAAGACAAAAACGTTGACTAAAGTTGTTCGACAGTTAAAAATTCAGAAACAGCCGAAACAGTCAGCCTGAATGAACCAAAAGACGGGCAAAAAAAAAGCTGAAAAAGCAATGGAAAATTGCAGGCATAGTATTTGGAGCTTTTGTACTTGTGTTTGCAGGAATACTTGCGTTGGTTTTGTTCCCTTTAAATAACAGCAGTCATTCCGATATCAAAACCAACACAAAATTGGAAAGTAGTTTGACTGAACCCACAACGGTTGAAAAAAGCATTTTACCGCTAAACAAAAGCGATGTTGAAGCAGAAATTTGCACTCTTTCGGGCAACTACGGATTTGGAGATTCGGTAAAATACTTTGCACTTTCATATTAAGCATAACAAAATTAAATGGAAACAAGAAAATCTAATTTTAGCTAAAAAGTTTAAAAGATAATTAAGGTATTATTGACTTGTAACATTATTTGTGCTAAATTTATTTTACAGCAGATGAAATTTTTATGAACTTTAACAAACAGCATCTTTGCCGTCTGTAATAAATAAAATTTTTAGGAGAAAAAACTATGTCAGTTTATGGAATGGGTTCATTATTCGGTGCAACAGAAGAACAACTGGGCAATTTTGTCAGTGAAGGCTTTGCGTGTATCGGTTGGAAGAAAAAGGAAAAGCCTGAGTTGTATGAGATTTTAAACAGTATAAAAATCGGTGATATAATTTATATCAAGGCTCTTCCGTTCAATTCTAAATCCATGAAAATCAAAGCGGTCGGAATTGTGACGGCTGAACCTAAAAACACAAACACACATCACGGTTACGAAGAATGTGAAAATGAAATCGGTGTAAAATGGCTTAATTCAGACATAAACAAGTTGATTGATGTTGATGACGGTAATCTGAACGCAAGAAAAGGAAGTGTTTTCGTTGAAACAAATTCAGAGTATATAAAAAAGATTATCAGCCTTATTTGATGAGTAGTTTATGAATGATTAAGGAGGGGATTTTATGCCGTATTGTGAAAAATGCGGTTCACAGATAAGTGAAAATGCGAGTTTTTGCCATTCATGCGGTGCAAGAGTGATTGGTGAGGTCGAGATTAACGATGCCTGTGTATCTGACGAAAACACATATCAGGAAGATGAAATACCAAGCCGTAAAATCGGAGAGGTTTATAAATACAATGTTGCGGCAATCGGCGGAATATTGACTGCATGCACAACTTTGTATATATCTATTGATGTTATTATTAAGCAAATTAATGCCTCGCAACATAAATATTGGTATCCCAGAGAGGGAACATACACTACTCCGGGTTACAATCCGGGTACGATTACATTTAATGTAATATTATCAATCATTGCGGTGATTATACTTGTTATTTCGATAAAAAAGCTCCGCACTAAATGTAGATATGTCGAATGTCCTTATTGCCAAAAAACAACAGTGATTCCATGTGACGCACAGAGTTGCGATTGTGATGTCTGCGGTCAGAAAATATTGATAACCAACGGTAAACCTGAGCGTTTTCATTATAAAGAAAAGGAGTGAAATTTATGAAAAAATCGCTTGTTGCATTAACTGTGATTTTATTGATATCAACAGTATTAAGCGGATGTTCGAAACAACCGAGTTCTGAATCTTCAGCCACACAAACTAATTTTGATTCAACTACGGTTGAAGAGACGACAGTTGAAGAAACTACAGAAGAAAATAATGAATATGAGGATGATGTTGTAGATATATTAAATTCGACAAGTTTTATGGACTCAATTGATCCATCATATGTTCAAAACGGATTATGTTCAGATATAACTTTTGGGCAATTAGTGGCTTCAATGTTTGAAAATCCTCAACTTGATATCACTCCGACAAAAACACGAGACACGGGAACTTTGTTGGGGTATCAGGTAACCATTTCCGGAAATTATAGAAATACTCCTGATGGATATTATAATAACAGCGGTAACGCATACATAGTTATAAATTTGACAAATGACACTTGTACTCTTACAGGTGACCATGATTATAAATCAGCTGCTGAATACTATGCTTTTGAAGTTACAGGATTTTATTAAAATTAGCATTGTAAATATAACATAACTGAATAACAGCAACTTTGATAAAATAGGTGATTATTCAAGTGATAAGGAGGATTAAAAATGAGGCGTTGCCCAAAATGTGGATTCCCACTTAATGAAAAAGATAAATACTGCGAGAATTGCGGAGAAGATTGCTCGGCTGTTGAAGATTACGAAACAGCCGAAACAGTCAGCCTGAATGAACCAAAAGACGAGCAAAAAGAAAAGCTGAAAAAGCAATGGAAAATTGCAGGCATAGTGTTCGGTGCTTTTGTACTTGTGTTTGCAGGAATACTTGCGTTGGTTTTGTTCCCTTTAAATAACAGCAGTCATTCCGATACCAAAACCAAATCGGAAAGCAGTTTGACCGAACCGACAACTGTTGAAGAGGGCATTGTACCGCTAAACGAAAGCGTTGTTGAAGAATCATCAAATGATACGGGTGCAAGAGTTAAATATGATTTCTACGGCTTTTGGAAAAAGTATAAAAGTATTTGTGTATCACGGTTGTCATCATCAGAAAGCGACAGCAATAAATATGATAATGTTGAACAGGCGGTCGATATATTATCCGATGTATCAAATTACGATATTGATAACGTTAATCAGGAACGAACCAATACAGCTACGAAACTTTATACTCCGAAAGATTTATCAAGGATGAACATTGTGATAGGTACCGAGCAATACAGCGGAAAAATTATGAATGTATCAGCAATATTGTCGGATACTTCATTAAAGACTAACGCTACACTTTGCATTGCAATTATGTGTAATGTTTCGTTAGAAGATGCGGCCAATTTACTTAATGAATCACTCAATAAAGTTGCAAATGATCAAAATACATTGTCTGTATATAACAACATATGTTTTAGTTATAAAACACCTGGAGATATATTAACGCTTTACTTATTAGCCGCTTCTGATAAATTTATTAATGAGATGTCTGAAAAATCCAATATAGTTTATTTGGATACAAATTATTCTGCAGCCGAACCCACAACTGCAAAATCCGACAAGTCAGACAGTTCGTATGATGATTATAATGATTACGATGATTATTATGACAAAGATTACATATTGCCTGACAGTGGCACACGAAAGCTTACAAATTCCGATTTGGCAGGACTTGATGCAGATGAGCTTGAACTCGCACGAAATGAAATTTATGCTCGAGCAGGACGAAGATTCAATACGGACTACATACAAGATTATTTTGACGATAAATTGTGGTATGTGGGAACGATTGAACCCGAAGATTTCACCGAGGATATGCTCAATGATGTTGAAAAGTATAATGTTAATTTCATTAGAAATTATGAGGAAAAATATGTTGAGTAGCATATAAAATGAAATTTGCAACGCAGTGTGTATTGCATTGCGTTGCTTTTTGCTTTAAAATGTAGAAGAGGTGAGACTAAATGGATAATAAGAATAAAACGAGATTTTGCGAAAAATGCGGAAATCAGATTAAAAACGGCGACAGGTTTTGCGAACATTGCGGTGCAGAGATAAAGCCTTTGCCGATGACCTCGGTTAATGAAAAATCGACTGATATAAAGTTGGATAAAAAGTCAAAGAAAAAATTAGTCGTCATAATTTCTGTTGTATCGGCAATTGCGATTGTGTTGGCTGTATGCGCAATTGTTTTATTGCCGAAAATGTTAGGCAATAATAATGCCGAGCAAACTGTTAAAGCAACCACCCAACAGGTTACAACGGAAATTCCGACAACCGCAGAACCTACAACTGTTGAACCGACTACAAATGTTCCAACAACGGCAAAGTCTACTACAATTGAGCCTACAACAGCCAAGCCAACCGAGCCCGAAACATCGAAAGATTATGGCGAAAGTAACTCAAATGGTGGCGGAAGATGCTATTTTAACGGCTTTTCAATTGAAGTCCCCGAGGATTATACATATGAGATTGATGGTGATAAGGTTACTTTTTATGAATCGTATAATCACGAACATCCTGAAACAGGCTCGGACGGATTTTTATTCGCTATTGACTGGACATATGACGGAACGGTCAGCATAGATTCACGCAGACTCGGAAGTAAGGACGGTAAGTATTTTATGTACATTCATCCAACAGGCTTCGGAATGTTGGAGGACGAATACGCAAATCAGCGAATGGTTGATGCCAGAGCTGAAACGGATGATGTACTTTCATCGTTCAGAGTTGAATAACCGAAAACAACGCAGTGCGTATTGCATTGCGTTGCTTTTTGTTTTAAAATATATAAAAGAGGTGAGGCGTTATGGGTAAGGATACGAAGTTTTGCAGGAATTGCGGTAAGGAACTTCCGATTGAATCAACATTTTGTCCGTACTGTATGACAAAGCTGATTGATGTTACAACAGGCGGAGAAATTAAGGTAAAAAAGAAAAAGCCGATTATTATTTCCGTTTCAGCGGCAATAGTTTTGCTCGTTGTAATTGCGGTGATTATAATTTTGAACAGCACGATTTTTGGCGGCAAATCGGATAATGTTACCACACATGCAACAACTGTTCCGACAGCTGCGGTCACGACAACGGCTGAAAATAAAACCTCGGATTATTCAAAATATGTCGGAATATGGTGCGATAAAGACAGCGATATTTCAACCGCAACTCAAAACGGCGGCAATATTCTTGAGATAATTTCCGTCAAAGACGATGTTGTGAGATTTACTTTTACAAAGACTTCGTCTGCACCGCAAAACCGAATTGCGAGAATAAGCAATGTGACAACAAAGGTGATTGACGGAATAGGAACTTTTTCGTTTGATGATGACGGCTGGCAGAACAGCGGTACGGGTAAAATCAAGTTTTCCGACGGCGAAATCTATATTGAAAACACGGTCACAAATCAGAACAGCGAATCAATGTGGGATATAGGCGGAAAGTTTTATCTTAAAAAGTCCGAAAGTTCAATGCTTGATGTTGAGAGCAATAATTTTTTGAACGCTGATTTTGACGATGTAAAAAATGCCTTTGGCGAAGAAATTTCAGATCCGTTTTTAGCGTCGGATAAGTGGTATATTTATTACTACAGCGGTATGAATGTTATGGTCACCGCCGAAACAAATAAAATTTACAGCATTACGGTTGATTACTCATCAGGCAACCTTGCCAATTCAAACATCGGTTTTGGCGAAATCAACGGCAACAGCACCTATGACGATGTCTATGCCGAACTCGGCGAGCCAATGTACAATAACATAACCCACGGCGATGTTACCTATAAGCGGAAAGACGGATATGTAACTTTCACCTTTGACGATAATATGGACCTCACAAACTTTGTGTACTGCATTGAAGATACGCATTAAAAAATAATAAGTAATAAAAAAATCAGCCTGAGCGTCAAGTAACAATGCTCAGGCCGGTGTGTTATGGAGATAATAAAAATTTCAGAAGTATCAGAAATAAAAATAAGCACTAACCATTATGGTTAGTGCTTATTGAATGGTTGCGGGAGCCGGATTTGAACCGACGACCTTCGGGTTATGAGCCCGACGAGCTACCGAGCTGCTCTATCCCGCGATATACAACTCTGCTGTTTTTTACAGCTTTATTATTATAGCATTATGTAAAGGTTGTGTCAATAGTTTTTTGTATATTTTTTTATTTTATGCTTTGCCCGGCTTTTTTGACTGAATTTATTTACATTTTATTCTTAGTTTTTTAAGGGTATGTACACAATTGTATGGCGGAACAGATGTGACTAAAAGATTTAAATGCCTGTTGAAACAAAAGTGAGATTGTGCAAAATAATGATTTATATGTGTTTTGCACGGTGAATTTGATATATTGATTGCGGATTGCTTTTGTGATACAATTACCGTGTGAATTTGCGGAATTTTTAAATTGCGACAAATACAGATGAGAGGAAATTATGGGAAAGAACAAAACACGCAGTAAATCTGCACTTAAACAAAACAGTGTCACAGCTGAAAACAAAAGGCTTGGCGATGACAGAAACATTAATTTTACTTTTAAAATTTTGTCGGCAATCGGCATTATTATCATAGTTTCGGGGCATTGCTACAACGGCGGTGTGTCGCTGATGTATGATTGGTTTCCAAAGTATTCGTACAATCTTGCCTTGTTCGTTTTCATTTCGGGATATTTTTACAAGGAAAAGCACGAGGAACATATTTTCAAATATATATGGGGACGGACAAAACGCTTGTTGATTCCTGCTTATCTATGGAACATTGTTTACGGAATAATCGCATTCGCACTTACTCAGGTCGGCTATACGATTGCTCAGGGCAAATTTGATCTGTACAACCTTTTTGTTATGCCGTTTATTGACGGCGAAAGTTTTGCCTACAACCTCGGTTCGTGGTTTGTATATCCGCTGTTCTGCGTTTATGTTTTTAACATACTGTTCCGTAAACTGCTCAAAAAGGTTCACAGGGGCAACGAGTATGTCATTCTTGCCGTGTATCTTGCAATCGGAATTTTCGGTGTGCAATACTGCATTTGGAATCCTGCCCCAAAGGGTGCGTTGCTGTTGTTGTTCAGGTCAATGTTTTTTCTGCCGTGTTTTGAGTTTGGCAGATTTTATCACGAAAAGCTTGAAAAACACGATAATCTCAACAGCGTTGCATATTTTGCAATCGTTCTCGGAGTTCAGCTTCTTCTCCTCACATTCTGTGAAAATCTTGAATACACCCCATCAAAGTGTGTGAAGTTTGACAACGGCTGCGTCATTCCTTATGTAACCGCAATCACGGGCATTGCGTTCTGGCTGAGGGTTGCAAAGCTGATTACTCCGATTATCAAGAACAAAAAGCTTGTCAGGATGATTTCGGACAATACCTACAGCATAATGATTCACCACATTTTTGCCTTTATGATTGTAAAATGGGCATTTTGGGGATTGAGCGTAATTACACCGCTGTTCAAAGATTTCGATATTTTAAAACTCAAGTCAACAATCTGGTACATTTATCGTCCGAACGGATTAAATTTTTACTGCATAATCTACCTTGCCGCAGGAATATTCATTCCGATTCTTATAGGAACGGTTACGCACAGGATATTTGAATTTATGAAAGAGCATACCTTGAAGAGTATGCAAAAAAAGCAGTCGGACAAGTAAAGTAAACAAAATTGAAAAAGTCGTAAAATAATGCTTTTTTTACAGGCTTTAAAATGAATAAAAAATAAGCTGTATGTGCATTGTTACAAAATAACACGGCTTGTATTGTGCAATATTTGCCTTTAAAGCTGTGCGACTGAACAACTTGCACTAAAAGGTAAAATAATATTTATTCATTTCGCCGTAGCAAAAAACATTAATTTGTGTTACAATATTTCATTATAGTATTTAGCGGAGCAGATATGCCGATATACAGAATAGCTGATTTGAATGTTGAAGTTAATCCAAAATTTAAAATATGCAGGAAACGGCTTGAAAGCTATGCCGTTAAGTCGAATGAATCGGGAAAGACCGACATTGAGATATCGGTTTCGGATGACGAAATCCGTGAGCATCTCAGGCTTTCTGACAACCTCAGCGAACAAGGTGCGGAGGATGTTCTGATACTCTCAAAATTCTGCAACGCCGTGCTTGACGGATTTGACGGATTCTTTTTTCATTCGTCCTGTCTTGAGCTTGACGGCGAGGGCTATGTTTTTTCGGCAGTCAGCGGAACGGGCAAGTCTACCCACACGGCTCTGTGGCGAAGGCATTTTGGCAACAGGGTGACGATGATTAACGATGACAAGCCGGTTATACGAAAATGTGACGGAAAATTTTATGCTTACGGAACTCCGTGGATGGGGAAAGCTGACATAGGAACAAATACAAAAGCACCTGTTAAGGCTGTGTATATTCTTCAGAGAGCAGAAGAGAACACGGCAGTCAGGGTGTTACCGTCACAGGTTATGAAACAGTTGCTTGAGGCAACGGTTATTGATGTTGAGCGGAGCAGAATGGAAAAGCTGCTTGAATTGCTTGATGAGTTCTTTAAGGAAACACCGTTGTTTTTGCTCGGTTGTAATATGGATGAAAGTGCTGTTATGACGGCTTACAATGCCGCAAACGGCGGATAAGGCTATGGAAATTTCAGAAAGCGGAGGAATATAAGATGGAATTTGTTCAGGTCGTTTCGGTTGAAAATATGAGAAAAAGCGACGCAAGGACGATTGCGGAGCATACTCCTTCGGCGGAGCTTATGTACAGAGCCGCACAGGGGATTTTTAATTCGGCAAAGTTTGTGGGCAGGGTTGCCATAGTTTGCGGTAAGGGCAACAACGGCGGCGACGGTTATGCGCTCGCCTGTGTTTTATGCAAAAACGGCTTTACACCGACAATTTTCAGAGCAAGCGACGGCTTTTCAAAGGATGGCCTTTACTATTATAAAACCGCAATGTCGCTCGGTGCCGAGGAGATGCCGATGTCACAGGCGGCGGCTTTCACGGGATTTGACATTGTAGTTGACTGTCTGCTCGGAACAGGCTTTTCGGGTGAATTAAAGGGTGAAATGCTTGAAGCGGTTGAGCAGATTAATATGACAAATGCCTATGTTATAAGTGCAGACATCAACAGCGGAATCAACGGTGACACGGGTGTGTGCAGTACGGCGGTAAACTCGGATCTTACCGTTTCAATCGGTTCGTTCAAGACAGGCTTGTTCCTCAATGACGCACCGTATTACATCGGTTCAGTCACAAACTGCGATATCGGAATCAGCCTTATTGAAGATGAATACAAGCTGATTGACTATTCTCTTTTGCATATGTTTGAGGGCTACGGCTCGCTTGTTATGACTGCGGAAGAATTTTTTGAAAAGTACGGCTACGAGCCTTCAAGGTGCAATGTTGCACGCTGTGTTGAGGAAATCAGCAAAAAAGAACGCAGAACAGTTGTAGTAAAAACAGACCATTCTGCGGTAATTGCGGATCTTAAATATATTTATTTTTGCGCTGACTATGTTATTAACAATTGATTGATTTTAATTGAGTTAAGGGTGAAACCATGAAGTACAAGAAGGTGTTGTTACCGCCCGAGCCGTATTACAGCGGCAGGGTTACAAGATATCCGGACAGAAAAGTTGCCTTTGAATCGGGACTCAGGTGGCATGGTTCATATGAAATTTCCTATATAAAAAAAGGTAAGGTAAGGCTTAACAAGCTTGACTGTGAAATTATTCTCAATGCGGGCGATGTCTATGTTCTTAACAGTCAGGAGGTTCATTCCTATGAGGACATCGGTGAGGATACTCAGGCTGTTATGCTCAATATCATTCCAAAGGCAATTGCACCGTATGTTGACGATCCGCATATTGTGCCGAGTTTCAAACAACCCGAGGGCGAAGCTCTTGAGTTTATCAGAAAAGCAATGGACATATTCCACGGATATGAAGAGTACGAGAGCAAGCTTATCAGCATGAAGGTAAGAGCGGTGATGTACAGCGTTGCGTACTATCTCATCCGTGATTGCATTGACAACGATATACAATATGTTCACGGTTCTCAGGCTGATGATTTTGACTGCGCCAAAAGTGCTATCAGATATATGCACGATAATTACAAACACGAAATCACGCTCAATGAAATTGCCAATTATGTAGGCATGACGCCTGCTCATTTTTCAAAATATTTTAAGGATAAAACAGAGGAAACATTTTCAAAGTATCTTCGCCGTGTTCGTCTTGAACACGCTATTGATGATTTGAGAAACAAAAAAATCACCGTCAGACAGGCGGCGATTGAAAACGGTTTTCCAAATGTAAATTCGTTTATCCTGTTCTGCAAGTCCGAATACGGCAGAACTCCTGCGGAACTTAGGAATTACAGTGAGAAGAACTGACGGCGAGCCACCGTTCTCGGTTCGTGAAAACAGTCGCTTCAAGGCGAGAGCTTTTTAAATTGAAAATTGAAAATGGAAAATTGAAAATTGCGGTCGGCGGTGTGCCACCGCAATCTATTCGAGAAGATACTCGGATAAAAGAATTGCATCAGATGCCCGAATACGGCATTGATGCAATTTTTGCTTTTTATGAAAATAAATGTATACTTGTAGGGGAGAACCGATGTTATACAACCGTCACAACACCTATTTCAACTTGATTATTGATTCTGGGGATGAATACGGTGTTGCTCAGACCTGCGCAGACAATCATTTTTGTGCCGTCAAGGTCAAATTCGCCTTTGTCATATTTCGGAAAAAGTCCCTGATTCGGAGCGATTACTCCGCCGATGAACGGCAATTGAATCTGTCCTCCGTGGGTGTGACCGCAGACGATTAAGTCTATGTCGGTTTTCTTTGCGTCCTCGGCAATGTATTCGGGCTGGTGGTGCAGAAGAATTGTGAAATTGTTCTTTGCTTTTTCGGCAAATTCTTCCCACAGCGTTCTTGACGGAACATCGTCATCGGGAGTGTAGAACTCATAATAAGGGTAGTCGCTCATTCCGCCGATAAGCACACTCTTGCCGTTTTTGGTGAATTTTATGTATTCATTATCGAGCAATACAGTGCCTGTTGAATTTGTTTCGCTTTTAAAATCCGTTCCGAATTTGGCGGCATTGTCACGCTCATGGTTGCCGAGACAGCAGTATGTGGGTGCAATTTTTGAAAGCTTTTCAAGCACATCTTTCATCTTCGTTGTGTCGGGATCGCCACGGTTGACCATATCTCCGCAAACTGCAATAAAATCGGGATTTTGTTCCTTTACAAGCTCTGCAAGGTCTGCGTTCTTTTCTCCGTATTCCTTGTTGTGCAAATCCGTGATGACAACAAATTTCAGCTTTGCATCGTTCTTAGTATTGTTTACACAGTAATTTGTGATTGCAATTGTGTTGTCACAGTAAACGCCCCATATTACGAGAGTCACAAACAGCACAAGTATTATTGCTCCGAGGATTATCGAAAATTTTTTCATTCAATTCACCGCTCATATTAAGTATGGTATTATTTTAGGCTCGTTTTGTGCGGTTGTCAACAAATGTGTGTCGAACAAGTCTGATTATTACTGTTCCTTGTGCTTTGATTGTCGGATTTTAAGTTGATTTAGGAATTGCTTTGTTTGACATTCCTTTTGCACTGTTGTATAATAAATCATAATTGTATTTATATGTTACTCGGGAAATTTACACAAAGTTAAACAGAAGAGGTATGGGTTATGAAGAAGATTAATTTGCGTAAGATGTTTCTGGCTCTCGCAGATGTGTTTATTATCGTTGTCAGCGGTATTCTTGCAAATTATATTCTCTCACTTGTCGGTTACATAGGTACTGCTTCAAGCAAAGGCTTGTTGAGCTATATTGTTATTGATCTTGTCATGTGTCTGTTTACGCTTTATATAAGCGGAACATATTCAAAATTGTGGCGATACTTTAACGCAAAGGACTATATTGTGTGCGGAATTGCCATCTTTTCGGGGTTTACGCTCGGCTTTGTAATCTCGTTGTTTTTGCAGATTCCGCAGAGAAAGATTTTTTGTATAGTACATTTCGCAATAGCCCTTGTCGGAATTCTTGCATTCCGTTTTGTTTTCAGAAGGGCTTTTCTTGACCTTACCGAGGCAGGAAGGGCAGAGGGCGGAGAGCGCACCCTTATTGTGGGCGCAGGCAATGCCGGCAGAATGATTGTTCGTGAAATTCACAATGCGAAAGAGCAGGGTGATGTTAATAATCCTTCAAAAAGCATCATTCCGGTATGCTTTGTCGATGATGATTTGAAAAAGCTGAATCAGAAAATCGAAGGAATCCCCGTTGTCGGAACCTGTCCCGAAATTGTTAAAATATGTGATGAATACCGCATAGACAATATTATTGTTGCAGTTCCGTCATGTGAGGAAGATGAGAAGAGGAAGATTCTTGACTACTGTTCCGCAACAGAGTGCAAAATCAAGATTATCCCTTATCTCGGTGAGCTTTTGTTTGATGACGGGCATACACAGCTTATTTCACAGGCAAAGGAAATCAAGATTGAGGATCTTCTCGGCAGAAAACCCATTGAGTTTGACCGAAAGGAGATTCATGACCTTATCAACGGAAAGGTTTGTCTTGTTACAGGCGGCGGCGGTTCAATCGGCAGTGAGCTTGTAAGACAGATTGCAAAGAATGATCCGAAACAAATCATCATTGTTGATATCTACGAAAACAACGCATATGACATTCAGCAGGAGCTTGTGCTTGAATACGGCACAAAGCTTAACCTTGTAACGCTTATTTCATCGGTTCGTGATTACGACAAAATGGAGCTTATCTTCAAGACATATCGCCCCGAACTCGTATTCCACGCTGCCGCTCACAAGCATGTTCCGCTTATGGAAACCGTTCCCGAGGAGGCTGTAAAGAACAACATCTTCGGCACATTCAATGTTGCAACCCTTGCAGAAAAGTACAAGGCAAAGAAGTTTGTTATGATTTCAACCGACAAGGCTGTTAATCCGACAAATGTTATGGGCGCAACAAAGCGTGCGTGCGAGATGATTATTCAGTACAAGGCGCAGCACAGCACCAATACCGAATTTGTAACAACAAGATTCGGTAATGTTCTCGGCTCAAACGGCTCGGTTATTCCGCTGTTTCGCCGTGAGATTGAAAACGGTGCTCCCGTTACTGTAACACATCCCGATATTATCAGATATTTTATGACTATTCCCGAGGCTGTTTCGCTTGTTCTTGAGGCAGGTGCAATGGCAAAGGGCGGTGAGATTTTTGTTCTTGATATGGGTGCTCCCGTCAAGATTACAACCCTTGCCGAGAACCTTATCAGAATGTACGGTAAGGTTCCGTACAAAGATGTTCCGATTATTTTCACGGGACTTCGTCCGGGTGAAAAGCTTTTTGAGGAGCTTCTTATGGACGAAGAAGGTCTTAAGTCAACACAGAACAAGAAAATTTTCATAGGAAATCAAATTAAAATAGACGAAACAGATATGCTGTCAAAGCTTGAGGTTCTCAAAAAAACCGCAGAAAACAATGACAGTGAAAAGACAGTTGAACTTTTGGCAGAACTTGTACCTACTTTTTGCCACAAGGTCAATGATTAACCGAAAAGGAGAAATTTTATGTGCGGTATTGTAGGTTATGTAGGACCTAAGGATTGCAGTGAGGTGCTTGTTAATGCTCTCACAAAGCTTGAATACAGAGGCTATGACTCGGCAGGTATTGCGGTTTTTGATAACGGAGAAATCAAGACCGTAAAGACCAAGGGTAAGCTTCAGGACTTAAAGGATAAGCTTGCAGAGGTCGGCACTCCGAAAGGTCATGTCGGCATAGGTCACACCCGTTGGGCAACCCACGGCGAGCCTTCGGATGTAAACTCACATCCACACAGCGGTACAAGGGTTACAATCGTTCACAACGGTATTATTGAAAACTATATGGAGCTTAAAGACTTCCTCATCTCAAAGGGAAGAACTTTTTTAAGCGACACAGATACAGAGGTTGTTGCTCAGCTCCTCGACTATAAATACAACGGAAATCCTCTTGAAACAATTGACAGTGTAATGGCTGAGCTTAAGGGTTCGTTCGCACTCGGAATTATGTTCAAGGATTTCCCCGACAGAGTTTTTGCGGTTCGCCGTGAAAGTCCTCTTATCGTAGGTGTTGCAGAGGGTGAGTGCTTTATTGCGTCCGATGTTCCCGCAATTCTTCAGTACACAAGGGATTATTATCTTCTTGCCCATGATGAAATCGTAACACTTTCATCTGACGGTGTTTCGTTCGTTGACGAACACCTTGATCCGATTGAAAAGGAGCTTCAGACAGCCGACTGGGATATGGAGGCTGCCGAAAAGGGCGGTTATCCGCACTTTATGATTAAGGAAATCAACGAACAGCCCGAGGCTATCAGAACAACGATTATGCCGAGAATCAAAGAGGGACTTCCGTTTCTTGAGGAATGCGGCATAACAACGGAAACAATCAAGAATTTCAAAAATATCACAATCGTTGCCTGCGGTACTGCTATGCATGCAGGTATGGTCGGCAAGTATGTTATTGAGGATATCGCAAGAGTTCCCGTAAATGTTGACATTGCGTCTGAGTTCCGTTACAGAAATCCGATTGTAGGCGAGGGCGACCTTGTAATCATCATTTCACAGTCGGGCGAAACAGCTGACAGCCTTGCCGCAATGCGTCTTGCAAAGCAGAAGGGTGCAAAAACTCTTGCAATCGTAAACGCAAAGGGCAGTTCAATTGCCCGTGAGGCGGATATGCTCATCTACACACTCGCAGGTCCCGAAATTTCCGTTCCGTCAACAAAGGCATACATCACACAGCTTTCCGTTATGTATCTCTTTGCCTTTGAGCTTGCTCTTGCAAAGGAAACAATCAGCACAGCCGAGTGCAAGCGACTTGTTTCGGCTCTTACAAAAATGCCCGAGGCAGTTCAGTATGTAATCGACAACTGCGAGGATACCTGCAAGTTCGTTGCCACAAAGCTGGTTGCAACCGACAGCTTGCTTTACATAGGCAGAGGTCTTGATTATGCCCTTTCAATGGAGGGTTCGCTCAAGCTCAAAGAGGTTTCGTACATTCACTCAGAAAGCTACGCCGCAGGCGAGTTAAAGCACGGCACAATTTCGCTTATTGACGAGGATGTTCCCGTTATCGCCGTTGCAACTCAGACAGGTATTATCCCCAAGACAATCAGCAATGTTGTTGAGGTTAAGTCAAGAGGAGCGAAGGTTATTCTTGTTTGTACAGATGCCTGTGCAAGAGAACTCAAGGACGGTGTTGCGGATTATGTTATCGAAATTCCGCATACAGACGAGCTTCTTATGCCGATTACAGCGGTTGTTCCGCTCCAGATTCTTGCTTATTACACATCAATCAACAGAGGTATTGATCCCGATAAGCCAAAGAACCTTGCTAAGTCGGTTACTGTAGAATAAACGGCAGTCTTGTTTTTAATTGAAAATTGAAAATTGAAAATTGAAAATTGAAAATGTAAAATTATGGTCGGGAAGGCAGTTTGCAAGATGCAAATCATTGTCGCCCGACCATTTTTTATTTATATGAAAGTATATGCTTAATTGTAAGAGCGTCCAATGAACGCTCCTACATAACTTACTCTTGTTTTCAAATTTCAGCGGTAAAAACCTTGTATTTTTTTGACAGATTATGTATAATTAATTAGATATACATTCTAAAAAGCAGTATTGATGAATCTAATTTAGTTTCGGGGGAATATACGGACATGATGAAAACTGTTTTTAAAAGAGCTGTAACGCTTGCAATTTGTGCCGTAACGGTATTTTGCGGTATTTTTGCCTGTTCAGGCGCAACAAAAGATTACGAGATTCCGCAGATTGACGATATGACGCTTTCAATGCCTGACGGTATGAGCGCTGTTACAAGGGACAGTAAAAGCACAGATAAATATTTTTCCGTTTTCGGTCTTGATTATGACACAACAATGAAAACCTTTCAGAACGGAAATATCTATCTTCAGGGTATGGATAATATGTCATCGGTTATTCTGACCGTGACAATGACAAAAAATGAGAGCAGCGAGAATGTCGGCAACTATGCTCAGCTTTCTTCAAGCGAGCTTTCAAATATACGCAACAATTTTCTTAATTCCGACGAGTATCTGAGCTGTACTCCCGACCAAAAAGAAAAAGCTGTGTGGCTTGTGTTTGACGCAACTGCTCAGAGCAGTAAGGGCGATGTGAAAACCTTTGTTGCCAACACGGTTTATGACGGTATGAACATTAATATCACAATGCAGAGAACAGAGGGTGATGTTACAACCGTTGACTACGATACTTTTTCCAAAATTGTATCTTCGGTAAAATTCAGCGACCTGCCGTTTTCAAAGGGATTTATTCCGTACATAATCATCGGCGGCGGTGTTATTATCCTTATTTTGATTGTTCTCATCATAATTTTTGCCGTGAGAATCAGAAAGCATAAAAAGGCTAAGAAGAATAACGCTATTCTTGAGGAGCTTGCAGTCAAGTATAAACTCGGTGAAAAGGGTACGGACTACGACATTGACAATTTTGACGATTCTCCCGAAAAGCCCGATAAACGCTCAAAAAAAAAGCAGAAATATGCGGAAGAAGTTGAAGAAGAACCGGCTTCGCCGGGCAGAAGATATGCTCCCGAGCCGATAATCGAAAACATGGAAGAACCGGAAGAAATTACAAGTGAGTATTCAAACTTTGGTTATGACACGGATGATGCCAAGGAAAAAGAAATTGACGAGATAATCAACTCCGCAAAGGCTTACAAGAGTGAGCTTGAGCGTGAGGCATATAAAAACAACTACGGTTACGAGGAAAACAGCACGGAGGACGAAAAAAAAAAGGAGCCTACCGCAGCAGATACCTCAGAGACTGAACCCGAAAAAATTGACGAAAACAAAAAAGATAACGCAGAAACACCTGAAAAACACGAGGACATAAGCTCTTCGTCAGGTCCTACACTCGTTATTCCCGAACCCGAACACGATCTTTTTGAAACAAGCGAGCCTGACGATATCGACCGTGAGGACGATGCCGATGTTGAAGAAACCGAGGAGGTTTCCGAACAAAAGCATCCGCTTGAAAAAAAGGTTGACAAGTACGCAAACATCATTTTCGGCAGTGACGATCCCGAGGAGAAAACCGGGGAAGAGGTTGATGATGAGGAGCTTGTAAGGGCAAAGGCTAAGAAAAACAAGTTTGACAGCGGTTATGACTTTTTTGACGAAGCTCCTAAAAAGTCAATGGGGGTTATCAAAAGCTCAGACCTCAGAGATGCCGAGGATTTTGATGTTATCGGCGAGGTTGAAAGAAAAGCAGAAACCGTAAAGCAGAACGCTCTTGAAAAAGAGAATAATAAAGAAACCGAGGGTGAACCGAATGATAAACGGTCAACGGAAGAGGTTCTTGCCAATGTAGGCAAAAACATCGGTAACGCTCTCAGGGGCTTTGCAGGCGGAGTTAAGAATTTTGGCATTCACTGCGGATATTTCTGCAAGAATGTTTCAATAATGATAAAGCGTAAGCGTGCGATTGCCAAACGCAAAAAGGCAGAGGAAGAGAGAAGAGAGAGAGAAAGACAAAAGGCAGAGCGTGCAAGAATGCGTGCCGAAAGAGGCGAGAGTGACGGACTTGTTCAGGTTCACAGCAGAACCGACCGCCGCCCACAGCAGAATCGCCGCCCTGCAAACAGAAACAAGAGAAGATAATTTCTTTTCTTAACGGAGGAAAAACATGGAAATGCTAATTAAAAACGCAGTGGTTGTTTCCCCTGCCGACAAGCTTAACGAAAAAACAGATATTCTCATAAAGGACGGTGTGATTGCCGAAATCGGCAGCGGCATTACATCAGACGGAGAGATTATTGACGCAGACGGTCTTTGTGCCGTTCCGGGATTTGTTGATATGCATGTGCATCTTCGTGATCCCGGTCAGACTCACAAAGAGGATATTATCACGGGATGCAAGGCGGCTGCCGCAGGCGGTGTTACAAGCCTGCTTGCAATGCCTAACACCAACCCGACAACCGACAGCCCCGAAATTGTAAAGTATATTCTTGACAAAGCTAAAGACGCCGACAGCCGTGTTTATGTTGCGGCAAGCGTTACCAAGGGGCTTAAAAGCGAAGAACCCACAGACATTGACGCTGTGAAGAGTGCAGGTGCAATAGCACTTACCGATGACGGCAGACCTGTTGAAAACACAAAGTATTTGAGTGACGCAATGAAAAAAGCTCCAAAGCTCGGCATGACAATTGTCGCACATTGCGAGGACTTGTTTCTTGCCGACGGCGGTAAAATTAACGAGGGCGAGGTTTCGGAAAAGCTCGGTGTCAAGGGAATCCCTGCCGGTGCCGAGGACTGCGGAACTGCAAGAGAAATTGCACTTGCCGCCGCTCTTAACGAGCCTATTCATATCTGCCATGTCAGCACCAAAACAAGCGTTGCGCTTATCCGTGATGCCAAAAAGAGAGGTGTTAAGGTGACCGCCGAAACCGCTCCTCATTATGTTTCGCTCACGGACAGGGAGCTTTTAAGAGGTGACGCTGATTACAGAATGAATCCGCCTCTCAGAACTCAGGCTGATGTTGACGAGATTATCAACGGGCTTTGTGACGGCACACTTGATGCCATAGCAACCGACCACGCACCGCACACACCCGAGGAAAAGGCTGATTTTGTAAAAGCCCCCAACGGTTCAATCGGCATGGAAACCTCGTTTGCGGTCTGCAACACATACCTGGTTAAGACAGGCAGAATGACGCTTTCACAGCTTGTTGAGAAGATGAGTGTTAATCCTGCAAGGATTTTGAAAATCAACGCAGGCACTCTTTCAGTCGGTGCAAATGCCGATGTTGTTCTTATAAATCCCGATGAAGAATGGACAGTTGATGCTGGTAAACTTCACGGCAAAAGCAAAAACACCCCGTTTAAAGGCAGAACCCTCACAGGTAAGGTCAAAAAGACAATCCTCGGCGGTAAGGTAGTTTTTGAAGATTGAGCAAATAAAACCCGTAGGGGCGGATATTATCCGCCCGCAAGTAATAGTGCGAAATTGTTGTTAAAACAAATTATATAAATGAAACAAAGATAATGATATACTGTAGCGGCGAACCGTGTTCGCCAATCGGTTAAAATGGCAGTCAATGACTGTCGGTAAATAAACAGAAAATTTATTTAACATAAAGGAGTAAAATTATGGCACAGAAGGGTGACCTCCTGTCGGTAAGACAGGACATCAGAGTAGTAGACGCAACAATCCGTGACGGCGGTCTTTGTAACGATTTCAGATTTGACGACAAATTTATCAAGGCTCTTTACAATGCAAATGTTAAAGCCGGTGTTGATTATATGGAATTCGGCTACAAGGCATCAAAGGAAATCTTTAACGAAGAAGATTTCGGTAAGTGGAAATTCTGTAACGATGCAGATATCAGAAAAATTGTAGGAGACAACAAGACTCCTCTTAAAATCGCTGTTATGGCTGATGTCGGCAGAACAGATTTTAAGAAGGATATTATCGCAAAGAAGGACAGCCCGATTGACCTTATCAGAGTTGCAACATACATCAACGCAATTCCTGCGGCTGTTGAAATGATTGAGGACGCTGCAAAGAAGGGCTACGAAACAACAATCAATATTATGGCTGTTTCAAAGGCAAGAACCGAGGATATTACAGCGGCTCTTGAAACTCTCGGCAAAACTCCAGTAAACGCTTTCTACATTGTTGACAGCTACGGTGCACTCTATCCCGAGGAGTCAAGACGACTTGCAGACCTTTACTGCTCAATTGCCGACAAGTACGGCAAGTCGGTCGGTATTCACGCTCACAACAACCAGCAGCTTGCTTTTGCCAACACAATTGAGGCTATGACTCAGGGTGTCAGCTACCTTGACGCAACCGTTGACGGCATGGGCAGAGGCGCAGGCAACTGTGCGCTTGAACTTCTCCTCGGTTTCCTCAAGAACCCGAAGTATCAGGTTGCTCCTATTCTCAAAATCATTGAGGAGTACACCCACAAGTTTAAGGCTGAGGGCGTTAAGTGGGGTTACGATATTCCGTACCTTCTCACAGGTCAGTACAACACACATCCCCGTCCTGCAATTCAGTTCGTAAAAGAGGACAGACAGGATTATTACAAGTTCTCAAATGAACTTTATGATATTATCAACAGCTAATTAAATTTGTAGCGGCGTTCATTGAACGCCAATCAAACCGATTGCAAAATCGGTTCGACCATACAAATGATTTGAATTAAAGTAATTAACCACGATATAACAATACATTTGTTGTTTATTCGTTTTGGTTTCACAACCAAAACGATTGGCGGTCATTGACCGCCGCTACGGTTAAGCAATGACATTGTTTAAATCAAAATATGAACGAACAAATTGTTTTTACATTACAAAAAATGAGGAGAATCACTATGGCATTTGACAGACTTATCGAAAATATTGTAAAAATGCAGAATCCTACGGTTGCAGGTCTTGACCCTAAGCTTGACTATGTTCCCGAATCAATCAAAACAAAATGCTTTGAAAAGTATGGCAAGACGCTTGAGGGTGCGGCTGCTGCACTTTTTGAATTCAACAAGGCGCTTATTGACGCACTTTATGATATTGTTCCTGCCGTAAAGCCACAGGCTGCATATTATGAAATGTACGGCTGGCAGGGTGTTAAGGCTCTTTGCGACACAATCGCTTATGCAAAGTCAAAGGGTATGTTCGTTATCACAGACGGCAAGCGTAACGATATCGGCACAACTATGGAGGCATATGCTACGGCACACCTCGGTCATACAGATGTTGCAGGCGAAAGTATTGACGCATTCGGTGCAGACGCACTCACGGTAAACGGCTACCTCGGAACAGACGGTATCAAGCCGCTTGCAAAAATTTGCGATTCGGATGACAAGGGCATTTTTGTTCTTGTAAAAACTTCAAACCCAAGCTCGGGCGAACTTCAGGATATGAAGCTTGAAACAAATGAGAGCGTTTATGAGCATATGGGCAAGATGTGCGAAGGCTGGGGCGAAGACCTTATGGGTAAGCACGGCTATTCGGCAGTAGGTGCAGTTGTGGGTGCAACATATCCCGAACAGCTCGGTGAAATGAGAGCAAAACTTCCGCACACATTCTTTCTTGTTCCCGGTTACGGTGCTCAGGGCGGCGGTGCCGATGATGTTAAAAACGCATTTGACGAAAACGGTCTTGGTGCAATCATCAACTCAAGCCGCGGCATTATGTGCGCAGGGAAAAAGCAGGGGCTTACAGAAGATGATTTTGCCGTTGCCGCTCGTAAAGAGGCTGAGCGTATGAGAGATGAAATCGTTGGTTGCATCGGCAAAATTAAGCTTGGCTGATTCATTTGCACAACAGAATCACGAAATTTTTCGTTTTTTATGCTTTAGTGCTATGAATTTATTGACTTTAGCGTGCTAAAAGCGTATAATTTAAATGTATTTATTTTTACAACTATATTTTTAAATTTTCTTTAAAAAGGGAGATATCAGAAATGGCAAGAGTATATAATTTTTCGGCAGGTCCTTCAATGCTGCCTGAGTCTGTGCTTAAAAAAGCAGCGGCAGAAATGCTCGACTACGAAGGCAGTGGTCAGAGCGTTATGGAAATGTCACACCGCTCAAAAATTTACGGTACAATCATTGAGGGTGCCGAGGCTCTTTTGAGAGAGGTTATGAACATTCCTGACAACTACAAGGTTCTTTTCCTTCAGGGCGGTGCGTCAACACAGTTTGCGGCTATCCCTATGAACCTTATGACAAAGAGCGGTAAGGCTGATTATGTTATCACAGGTCAGTGGGCTAAAAAGGCTCATGCAGAGGCTGCCCGTTACGGTCAGGCTAATGTTGTTGCTTCATCGGCTGACAAGACCTTCACATACATTCCAAAGCTTGATCCTTCAACATTCACAAAGGACGCCGACTATTTCTACATCTGCATGAACAACACAATTTACGGTACTGTTTATCACGAGCTTCCCGACACAGGCGATGTTCCGCTCGTTGCAGATATTTCTTCCTGTATTCTTTCAAGACCGATTGATGTTTCAAAATTCGGCGTTCTCTATGCAGGCGCACAGAAGAACATGGCTCCGGCAGGTCTTACGGTTGTTATCGTTCGTGAGGATCTTATCGGCAACGCTATGGATATCACTCCTACAATGCTTAACTGGAAAACTCACGCTGACAACGGTTCAATGTTCAACACACCGCCTTGCTACACAATTTACATTGCAAAGCTTGTTCTTGAGTGGATTAAGAACGAGGTTGGCGGTCTTGATAAGATGTATGAAATCAACAAGAAGAAGGCTGACCTTCTCTACGGTTTCCTCGATTCTTCAGAGCTTTTCAAGGGTACTGTTGTTCCCGAGGATCGTTCGCTTATGAATGTTCCGTTCGTTACAGGTGACGCTGACCTTGACGCTAAATTCGTTAAAGAGGCTACTGAAAACGGTCTTGTTAATATCAAGGGTCATCGCACAGTCGGCGGTATGAGAGCTTCAATTTACAACGCTATGCCTTATGAGGGCGTTGAAAAACTCGTTGAGTTTATGAAGAAGTTCGAGGCTGAAAACAAGTAATTATTGAATATTATGATATAACGGGCGAACGCTGTTCGCCTGTTATTGTAAATTCTTAAAATAAAAAATTAAAAAGGATTGATTTTGATGTATAACATTCTTACATTAAACAAAATCGCCGCTATCGGCACAAGCCGTCTCGGTGATAACTATAAATACGGTGACGATGTTCAGAACCCTGACGCAGTTCTTGTAAGAAGTGCCGCAATGCACGATATGGAATTTGCCGATAACCTCCTTGCAATTGCACGAGCAGGTGCAGGCACAAACAACATTCCGAAGGATAAGTGCAGCGAGCAGGGCATTGTTGTTTTCAATACACCGGGTGCTAACGCAAACGCTGTTAAGGAGCTTGTTATCGCAGGACTTCTTATTTCAAACCGTAAGGTTATTGAGGGTTATGAATGGGCAAAGACTCTCAAGGGCAACGGTGCAGCTGTTGGTAAGATGGTTGAAAAGGGCAAGAGTCAGTTCGTCGGTCCCGAAATCAAGGGTAAGACCCTCGGTGTTATCGGTCTTGGAGCAATCGGTATTCTTGTTGCAAATGCCGCTGTTGCTCTCGGTATGAATGTAATCGGCTTTGACCCGTTTATGTCTGTTGGCAACGCTCTCAAGCTTGCTCCTACAGTTAAGCTCATGAAGAGCGCAGAAGATGTTATGGTAAATTGCGACTACCTCACAATCCATGTTCCGCTTACTGACGACACAAGAGATATGGTTGATGCCGATATGATTGCCAAGATGAAAGACGGTGTTCGTATTCTCAATTTCAGCCGTGACGGTCTTGTTAATTCAACAGCTGTTCTTGAGGCTGTTAAGAGCGGCAAGGTTGCCAAGTATGTTACAGACTTCGGAACAGACGATATCCTCGGTGAAGAGAATATTATCTGCCTCCCGCACCTCGGTGCATCAACTCCCGAAAGTGAAGAAAATTGTGCTGTTATGGCTTGTGATCAGGTTAAGGAGTATCTCGAGAACGGTAACATCATCAACTCCGTAAACTATCCTGCAATTTCACTTGCAAGAACAAATGCTGACGATACCCGTTTCTGCGTTGCTCACAAGAATGTTCCCGAGCTTCTCAAAAAGGTTCTCACACAGATCAGCGGCAATGTTGAAAATATGCTTTCAAAAAGCCGTGGCGACTATGCTTACACAATTATTGATGTTGCAGGCGCCGGTGCAGATGACCTTGCAAAAATCGCAGCAGTTGACGGCGTAATCAGAGTTCGTGCAATCTGATTTTAATTAAAATTTAATCGTTGAAAATTTAATCTATGAAAAAAGTCCGAACACGCAAAATGTTCGGACTTTTTGTTTGTGTGAATCTAAATATGTAGCGGCGTTCAGTGAACGCCAATCGAAACGATTGCAAAATCGGTTCGACCGTATTTCAAAATATTGGTGTATGGTTGATTTGGCTTTGCAGCCAAATCAAATGGCGATCACTGATCGCCGCTACGTATCGCTATATATTAAACTTTTACCAGATGGTATTTTTTTGCATTGGCAATTATAAATGTTACGGAAATTGCAACGGCACACAATTCTGCAACGGGCAATGCCGACCATACACCGTTTATGCCTATAAACATCGGCAAAATCAGCATTGCGGCACACTCGAAAACAAGCGTTCTTGCAACTGAAATTACGGCTGAAATCTTGCCGTTGTTGAGTGCGGTGAAAAGTCCCGATGCGAAAATATTCATTCCGCACAACAGATAATTTATTGCAAAAATTCTGAATCCGCTGAGTGCAATCTGCTGAATTTTTTCGTCGCCTGCCGAGAAAATTCCGACAAGCGGTTCTGCAAAAAATTCAGATGCCGTAATCATTGCAACCGAAATTATCAGCGTGATTTTTATGCATAATTTGAACAGCTTTTGCAGTTTTTCGTGGTTTTGTGCGCCGTAGTTAAAGCTGATGACGGGTGAAACTCCCGAAGTGAATCCAAACGAAACCGCAGTGAAAATAAAGTGAATGTACAAAATAGCACTTATAGCCGCAACGCCTTTTGCGCCTGCAAAGTGCATCATCTGAATGTTGAACAGCGCTGTTGTCACGGCTGTTGAAAGATTTGTCACAGCCTCTGACGAGCCGTTTGCCATTGCAAAGAGGATTTCACTGACCTTGAATTCAGGCTTGCCAAAGTGCAGAGTCTGCTTTTTGTTGAAAAAGAGCAAAAGCGGAATTGCACCCACAGCCATTCCGATGATTGTGCCGAGTCCTGCGCCGATTATTCCAAAATCCCACACTGCCATAAAAAGAATGTCAAGCACAATGTTTGTGCAACCCGACAGTATCGAGAAAACAAGCATGATATGTGGCTTGTCCGCTGTTACAAGGTACGATTGGTTGAGCATCTGCCAGCACATTACAAAGCCGTACGGAATCATAACGCTGCCGTAGTCAATGCAGTAGGGGAGAATTTTTTCGTTTGAGCCGAACATCATGTACATAGGTTCGGCAAAAATTGTGAACAGCACAGCAATGATAACAGAAATGACCGTTGCCGTGATTGCAACACCGGACATAAGTCGGTTTGCTTCCTCCTGTTTGCCTTCTCCCATTTTCTTTGCGATTATGGCATTTGAGCCTGTTGAAAACATTAAGCCCACAGCCATAAATACGAGCGTGAACGGATATACAATATTGATTGCGGACAATGCGTCACTTCCGACACAGTTTGCAACAACGATTCCGTCAACAACCGTGTAAAGTGACATAAAAACCATCATAAGAACGGTTGGCAAAGTGAATTTCAGAATCGTTTTTGCCTTAATAGGTTTTGCATAAATTGATGTTGCCATAAAACTTCCTTACCCTCAAATTTATATTTTTCACAGACCATTCAAACGATTGTATCATAACTTTGTCGCAATTACAACCGATTTGTCTTTTTTTGTAAAATATGCTATTATATACAGACTTAAAAGCGAAAAAAGGGGCGGTTTTATGTTTAAGGGCGCAGTTTTTGATATGGACGGGCTTATGATTGACAGTGAAAGGCTTGTTTATTCAATCTGGCAGGAAATGCTTGGTGAGGACGGCAAAGAGTTTAATCTTGACATTTTCAAAAAGACAATCGGACTTCGCAGTGAGGATTCCTACGAATATTACAAGTCGGTTTACGGCGATGATTTTGACTATCCCGCTTACAAGGCGGAGTCGAGAATCCGCTATTTTAAGCGTATCGAAAAGAACGGTGTGCCTGTAAAAAAAGGCTTGTACGAAATTTTTGATTATTTAAAATCAGTCGGTTGTAAAATTTCGCTTGCAACTTCAACCTCGTCACAAACGGCTTTGAAGATTATGAAGAAAATCAATCTCTATGATAAATTTGACGCATTCGTGTGCGGTGATGATGTTAAAAACGGCAAGCCCGATCCCGAGGTTTTTTTGATTGCCGCAAAGAAGCTCGGGCTTGAGCCGGTGGACTGCGTTGCGTTTGAGGACAGCATTAACGGCATAAAATCTGCACATGCCGCAGGTATGACCACGGTTATGGTTCCCGATTTGTCAGAGCCGACAGCCGAAATTAAACCGATGATAGATTTTTTGTGTACGGATTTAAGCGAAGCGATAGAACGAATTTCAAATTGAAAATGGAAAATTGAAAATTAATGTCGGGCAGACAGTTTGTAATGTAAAAAACATATTATGCCCGAGCGTAACATTGCAACCGTTCGTACAAATCTTTAGGGGCGGATATTATCCGCCACAGGCGGCGGTCGCAAGGCTACCCCTACGAGTTTACGGTTCCGGCATATTGTTGGCTCAATTATCCGAGAAAATTACAAATAATTACAAATGGTTACAATTTACAAAAATACAATTGAGCAGGGCTAATTATTATACACATTTTCCACATAGTTTTCAACAATTGTTAAAAAAGAACGGCAATGCCTGTTGAGCGTTGCTACGGTTACTGCGGAAAAGGGTAAAATTAAAAATAATCATTGAATAACAGCACGATAATATGTTATACTTTGGTAAACAACAATCTTTACGGAGGACAAAATGAAGAAAATTATAAATAAAAAATCACTCAAGGGTACGCTTGCTGTTATGTTGTGTGCCGTTATGGCGTTTTCTGTCTGTGCCTGTGACTTTGACTCTGGCACAGAACCAACCAAAACGGATGCACAAATTCAGTTTGATAAATATTGTGACGATTTGTTTTCGGAAGAACTTGAGGATGACGCTCTTACTGCACATTTTGACATTTCAAATCCGTCGGACTACGGTTTGAAATATGACGAGGAGGACTATACCCTCGGTCATGTGTCCGATGAAGAAACAAAAGAATCCTTTGATGAACTGAAAAAGGCAAAAACGGATTTGGAGGAGTTTGACCGTTCGGGACTTACTTCTTCTCAAAAGCAGACATATGACACCCTTGAAAGCTACTTTGGAATTCAGCTTTCATATGATGGTACAACAGAATTGCAGAGTATATTTGCACCGCAGTCGGGAATTGTTGCAAACCTCTTTACCACCCTGTCCGAATTCACTTTCTATGAAAAGGATGATACCGACCTTTACCTTGCTGTTTTGAAGGACACAAAACGCTATATGGACGAGTGCATTGAGTTCACAAGGAAACAGGCTGAGGACGGTTACTTTATGGCTGAAGATATCGCACAGCAGTCAATTGACGAGTGCGAAAAGCATATTAAGAATGACAAGTCCGTGCTTGTTGACGAGTTTGAGTCGAGAATAAAGTCACTCGGTCTTAGCGATTCCGAGAAAAAGACTGTTGTCGAAACCAATAAAAAGTATTTTGAAGAATACTACATTCCTGCTTTGAAATCAGCAAATTCAGCACTTGAAAGTCTCAAAAAATCAGGCAAAAACGAAGAAGGTCTTTGCGGTTACGGCAAAATCGGCAAAAAGTATTATTCGGCAATTGTCAAAGACAAAACAAGCAGCAGTATGACTCCCGAGGAGCTTAAGTCATACCTTACAAACAGCTTTACAAAGGTTGGAATGAGCATGAGCAATGTTTCACAGGATGACTTGAGCAAATTTCAGGACTACAAACCCGACTTTAAGGACGCCGATGAGGTGCTTGAATTTTTGATTAAGAATATCGAGGAGGACTTTCCGACTCCCGTTACAACCTCTTACACGGCAGATTATATGAGCGATTCCGCAAAGAGCGACAATGTGGGAGCGTACTATGTTCAGGGACGAATTGACGATACAAGCGTTAATATCATCAAAATCAACCCCGACTTTGCAAATAAGGGTATGACTCAGATGTACACAACTCTTGCCCATGAAGGCTATCCCGGTCATCTTTATCAGTTTACCGCATCAAATGCAAACAAGGATATCCCGAATGTCCGCAAGATTTTAAGCTTTATCGGCGCAACCGAGGGTTGGGCGCAGTATGCCTCGAAATGTACGCTTGATTACCTTGATACAAGCGAAGGCATTAAGAAGCTTATCTACGCAAATGATATTCTCGGCTATATTCTCTATTCCATGGTCGATGTCGGTGTGAACTACAACGGCTGGGATTATGAAAAAGTCAAGGAGTATATGTCAACGGCACTCGGTTCGGCTGACAGCGAGAGCGTTACAGCCGCAACAAAAGAGGCGTATGACCTTGCCCGTTCAAATCCGGGTTATTTTCTCCCCTATACCGTAGGCTACCTCAAGATGATTGATATGCGTGAAACAGCCGAAAGCGAGCTTGGCTCAAGCTTTGACGCAAAGGAATATCACACATTTATTATGAATCTCGGAATCACAAGCATTGATGTCTATGAAAAAGCCCTTGATATGTGGCTTGAAAGCAAAAAGTAAATTTTTGGTGATAATCTTGAATATTTTTTACAGGTATGATATACTTAACTCATTGATATGATAAATCTAAATTGGTATGGATTTTTCTAAGATGTGATTCTTATTTTCGCCATACACTCATTATGGGTGTATGGCGATTTTTATTTTACGCAAGGGGTGTTAATATGGGCGTTAAAACGGAAAACAAAATGGCTTATGAACCTGTCAACAAACTTATAATTCAAATGTCGGCACCGCCGCTGATTTCAATGTTTTTTCAGTATTCATACAACCTTGTTGACAGTATGTTTGTTGCGGGTATAAATGAACAGGCGCTTGCGGCAGTATCGCTTGCATTCCCGATTACAACGCTTATGAATGCGTTGTCCGTGTGGATAGGTGTGGGTGTTAATGTTTTGATTGCAGGTTATTTGGGACAGAAAAATCAGCAAAAGGCAAATTCTGCAGCGGCTCTCGGAGTGGTAATTTCGGTAGTTGTCGGAGTGCTGATAAATTTTCTTTCGCTTTTCATAATAAATCCCTATTATTCGGCTTTTACGCAAAACAAAGAGATTTTTGAATACGGAATTGCGTATATGAGCGTCTGCGTTTTTATGCAGATACCAAATATGGTGCATATTGTAATTCAAAAAATACTTCAGGCAACAGGCAATATGATTGCTCCGATGTGGTTTCAAATTGCAGGTGTTGTATTCAATTTCGTGTTTGACCCTTTGCTCATTTTCGGCATAGGTCCGTTTCCGAAAATGGGTGTGGTCGGAGCTGCAGTTGCCACGGTTTTAGGCTATGTTGTTTCAACAATCATTGCGTTGATACAGCTGTTTTTTACAAAACAAAAGGTTAAGCCGGTGTTTAAAAACTGCCTTGAACCGCAGATGATAAAGCTGATATTTTCCTACGGATTGCCCTCGTTTGTTATGAATGCGTTGGGAGCATTCACCGTGAATTTTGCAAATATGTTTTTGGTGCGATATTCGGACACGGCGGTTGCATTTTTCGGAGCATATTTCAAGGTTCAGCAGTTGATTTTTATGACGGTGAACGGACTGATTCAAGGCTGTTTGCCTATAATGCGGTTTAATTACAGAGCAAAAGAGTACGGTCGCCTTAAACAAGCAAATAAGAGCGGAACAATTATCGCGACTGTTATGATGATTGTCGGTATGCTCTTGGTGCTGATTTTCCCGAAAGAGATATTGTTTTTGTTTTCGGCATCGGAAGAAATGTGTGCTTTTGGAGTGCCGGCAATGAGAATTATGTCACTCGGATTTGTGTTCAGCGGCTTTTCCGCAATGATTGCAACCTATGAACAGGCAACAGACAGTATTATGCCCGGCGTTGTAGTTCAACTGTTGCGACAGGGCGTGCTGTTAGTCCCCGTAATTTGGCTTTTAAACAGCGCTGTTCAAATGACAGGCATATGGCTTGCGTTCCCAATTACAGAATTTGTCACATTTCTTGTTGCTGTTGTATTTGCAAAAATTAAAAATCATTGAATAAATAAAAATAACAACCGCCAAAACCCGATATAATGGATTTTGGCGGTTGTTTGTTATTTAAAATATGTTTAATTTTAAATTGTTTTTGCAAAAACATTACCAGATGATTTTGCTCTGAAAATTGTTTTTACGAGCAAGAATGTTATGTAAACATAAAGTGCGGTGTAGATGATTGCCGTAAATTTAAGGCTAATAAGCTCGTATGAGAACAGATAGTAGCAATAGCCTCTCAGGCTTATAAGCGTTGACACAATCGGAATCCACAAATGCTTTGCACTTACCGCCGCATAGACAATTAAAATAATGTCAAGCAGATAACCGTAGCGTTCGTGCATTGACGAAAGAAACATGATACAGGTGAACACAGTCCACGCTGTTGTCAGAAGAAAAGTTTCAAGGCTTTTCAAATCAACCTTTTTATAGATGATAATGCACATCATAATTCCGAGTACGGCAATTGTCAGAAAGACCGAAAACTGCTTGAACAGATAATAATATGTCATATCGTTTCCGTCACATATTAGTGCATAAAAGTTCGGACAGTTCATCTGAATAAGCTTTCCGTAGTCGGTCTGTTCAGCGTAGATTGTGATAATATCGATAAACGGTCTACCCATAATAATTGCAGGCAGGCACATTATCACATCAACCGCAGGAATTATAAAGAAATGCAGAATCGAAATTTTCTTTGTCGAAATCCAGTAATAAAGCAGAACGGGAATGATGAATACGGTCTGCAACTTGAATGCAAACGCAACGCCGATGAACACAAACGATGCAATCGGCTTGTCTTTGTGCAAAAACAGTATTGCAAGGATTATAAACGAGGTGTAAATTGAATCGCATTGCGCCCAAAACGATGAGTTAAAAATCACCGTTGCCGAAAGAAGTACGGCTGAGTAGGTGAGTATCGCTTTGAGCCGTCGGTTATTCTTTGCAAACGAATAAACAAGCATTGCGGTTGAAATTGCAAGTACAAAGTCAAAGATTATTGATACGATTTTGTACGCATACAGAGCATTTAGCGGCAAAAGAGTCATAAGATAGATTATGACTTGATACGGAATGTTGTAGTTACCCACCTGAGTTGCAAGCCCCGTAAAATCATTCAGCTTGATTATGCTCCACCACGAATTTAAAAAGCTGTTGAAATCATCGCTTTGAAAATCTATTCCGCAGGCTCTTATGACAATCGCAATTATACTCACTGCCCCGAGTAAAAACAGAAGAATGTTTTTCTTTATAAAGTTAATCGCTTTACTTTCGATTTTTGTCATGGCAGAGTTCCTTTTTAATTAGATAAACCCGATTTTCTTCATAACCTTGCCCATTGTGCGGCTGCTGATTTTAAGGGCAATTTCATCGGCTTTTCTGTAACAGCTTTCAAGATATGCCTTGTCTGCAACAAGCTTTTCGTAGCGTTCACGAATCGGACGAAGTTCTTCAACAACTGCCTCGCCTACAGCTGTCTTGAAGTCGCCGTAGCCCTTGCCGTCAAAATCCTTTTCAATCTGCTCGTATGAAAGACCTGTAACTGCGCTGTAAATTGCCATAAGGTTATTTACGCCGTCTTTGCCCTCCGCATAGCGAACCTTTGCCTCGCTGTCCGTAACGGCTCTCTTGAACTTCTTCATTATAACCTCGGGTGCATCAAGAAGATGTACACAGCCGTTGACATTTTCATCGGACTTGCTCATCTTTCTTGTCGGGTCCTGAAGACTCATAACCCTTGCACCGTTCTTTGGGATGAAACCGTCCGGAATCTTGAACACATTGCCGTAAATACCGTTAAAACGCTCTGCAATGTTTCTTGTAATTTCAATGTGCTGTTTCTGGTCTGCACCGACAGGCACTTTGTCAGCCTGATAGAGAAGAATGTCGGCAGCCATGAGTACGGGATAAGTGAAAAGACCTGCGTTGATGTTGTCGGCATGCTTTGCAGACTTGTCCTTGAACTGCGTCATTCTTGAAAGCTCGCCGAACTGTGTGTAACAGCTGAGCGCCCACGCAAGCTCTGCGTGAGTGTGAACATGACTCTGAATGAAGAAAAGACTTTTTTCAACATCAATACCGCAAGCCATAATTGAAGCATAAGCATCAATTATATTCTTACGCATAACGGCAGGAGTCTGTCTTACCGTGATTGTGTGCAAATCTGCAAGAGCGTAAATGCAGTCGTATTCGTTCTGCATTGTAACCCAGTTGCGAACCGCACCGAGATAGTTTCCGAGTGTAATTGTTCCGCTGGGCTGTATTGCGCTGAATACAACCTCTTTTTTTGTCTGATTTTCCATTATTCCCCTCCGTGATTAAAGACTGTTTGCATACTCGCCGAGGATTTTGATTCCTCTTTCAAGCTGTTCGTCAGTCGGTGTTGAAAAGTTTATTCTGAAACTGTGACAGGTTTCGTTTTCGTCAGTTAAAAATGCGTTGCCCGGAACTACGCAAACCTTTTTGAGAACGAGTTCTTTGCAGAAATTCGGCATATCAATATCCTCGGGCAAGTCACACCAAATGAAAAGACCGCCGTCAATTTTATGATATGTGATTTTTGGTGCGCAGTATTTGTCAAGAAGCTCCATGCAGAAGTTCGCTTTCTTTGTGTAGATTTCACGAAGCTTTGCAAGATGAGCGTTAAAGTCATACTTTGTGATGAATTCATCGCATACATATTGTGCCCAGATATTTGTATGTACATCGTTGCCCTGTTTGCACACAACAAGCTTTTGAAAAATCGGCTTTGGTGCAATTGTGTAAGCAACACGCATACCCGGTGAAATTACCTTTGAGAATGAACCGGCATAGATTACAATTCCGTCCGTATCAAAGCTTTTTATGTTCGGAACATATTCACCGCTGTAACGCAGGTCGCCGTACGGGTTGTCCTCAATGATGAGAACACCGTATTTTTTGGCAAGCTCATAAACTTTCTTACGCTTTTCAAGGCTCATTGTAACACCCGAAGGATTTTGAAAATTCGGAATTGTGTAAATGAGCTTTGCGTTCGGATTGGCTTTTAAAGCCTCTTCAAGCTTTTCTGTGCTCATACCGTCAGGCTCAACGGGAACACCTGCAAGCTTTGCGTTGTAGCTTCTGAATGTGTTGAGCGAGCCGATGAATGACGGTGCCTCGCAGATTACAACATCGCCCTCGTTTACAAGAGCCTTTGAGCATAAATCCATAATCTGCTGTGCGCCTGTTGTGATGAGAATGTCGTCATTGTCAGAGCCTGTGTTATGCTCCTTTTTCATATATTCCGTAAGGTGCTTTCTCAGCGGAGTGTAACCCTCCGAAACGCTGTACTGTAAAACCGAAATCGGATCTTCTGCAAAAACCTTTGCCGAGATTTCCGCAATCTCCTTTGAGGGAAATGCATCGGGCGACGGGTTTCCTGCCGAAAGCGACACAACGCTCGGATCGGCGGCATATTTGAAAATTTCTCTGATAGCACTCGGCTTCAGGTTTGAAACCCTGTCGGAAAACCTGTATTCCATAAAAATATCTCCTTTTAAGATGATAAGGATTTTTTAAAATTCCATACCCTGTAATTCTATCACGAATTGCATATATGTTCAAGAAATTTGACTGTTTTTACTGCGATTTTATTCAAAAAATGTGTAATTTATTATTTTGCATTTGTAAATGTTAATTCACGGAAATTGTATTTTTTGTGCTTTTTGTATTGTTTTTGATGAGTTTCTGTTGTATAATCTAAGTGATAATGTCCTTACGGTCAGAGCAAGGCTTGCTTTGATTCAAACAGGAGTACACTGCGCGTAATTAATACACTTATATAATTCATTGAATTCAAATTGAATTTAAAAATCTTCGGTTTGGGAGAGTAACACTATGAGCAGAAGAAACGATTACGATTATTTTGATCTTGATAATTTCGATGACAGCATTGATTCCCGTGAATATCGTCGCAGACAGCAACAGCGCCGTTCTGCAAGCTATGCCGCAAGACCGTCATCACAGCGTCCAGTCAGAAGACCTGTAAAAAGAAGAAACAAAAGAAGAACCAGAAACAGAATTATTATCGTTGTGAGCGCATTGGTAATTCTGTTTGTTATTATTTTTATTATAACTTCAATTTTTAAGGGTTGTTCAAAGGAAGATGCCCTTGCAAGCGTTCCCACGGGAACAGTGGGTACAACGGCATCTCCCGACGAAACCGCAAAATCTTCGACAGCTAACAAAGCAGACGAGCTTTCTCCTACATACTTTATGACACCGAGCATAAAGGACGACAATACAAACGGAACTCTTTCGTACGGCATTTATGTGTGGAACAAAATAGGCTACGAATTGTTCGGCAGTGATGATGCAAGAGCGCAGAACTACGCTCAGACAATCAACGGCTTTGCAGACAAGTTCGGCAGTTCCGTAAAGGTTTATGATATGATTGTTCCTAACCATACCGAAATGGGACTTCCGCAAAGACTCAAAGACAGCGACGCTCCGTCAACCTCACAGGCTGACAACATCAAGGCGGCTTATGCGGCTCTTTCCGATAAGGTAACTCCGATTAACTGCTACAACCGTCTTGCAGAACATAATACAGATTACATCTACTTTAAGAGCGACCACCATTGGACAGGCCTCGGCGCTTACTATGCTTACACAGCATTTGCCGATACAAACGATTTGCCCGTTCTTTCGCTTGATGATTGCAAGGAACAGAAAATTGACGGCTTTACAGGCTCGTTTACCAACTCGGCAGACGGTCTTGACAGCGATACGGTAAGTTATTGGAAGTTCCCTTATAATGTAACAATGGATATCACACAGGCAGACGGTTCTTCCGCAAGCTATGACAGTCCCTACTATGAAGCCGCAGAGGGCGGTTCAAACACCTACGGTGTGTTTATTATGGGTGATAATGCCCTCACGGTTCTGAAATCAGCTTCGAAAAATGCGGCGGCAGGCAAGAAGATTGCTGTTGTAAAGGAAAGCTACGGCAACGCTTTTGTTCCGTATCTCACCAATAACTACGAAGAAGTTCATGTTATCGATTTCAGATATTTCAAACATAATCTTGTTGATTACTGCAAAACCAACGGAATTGACGAGGTGCTTTTTATGAACGGTGTAATGAGTGCCAACACTCAGGTTCAGCTTGACAGTATGAGCGGACTTTTTAACTGATATCATATCGGGTAAATTCTTGTAAGGAGGTGTATGCCGATGATAGCAGACAGCGTGAAGGTGAGCGTGTTCGGAAAAATAAGCGATAAGCTGTATTCGGCACAAATTACCTCCGTTTCAGGACGCTGTAAAAGTGCGTATGTGATTTCGCACAAACCCGTAACAGAATATTTTGAGGGCGTTGTGGTTGCCGTTGCCGAATTTGACGGCCTTGACGGCGAGCGTCCGATAATCTCACAATACGGTGAGGTGTTTTATGAGCCCGAACTGCGACAGGTGCTTTCAAAACTGAAAAATATTAAGCTGAAAAGCATTGTGTGCCTTTACGAAAAGTCGTGCGGTGCGGTTATCTTCTACAAAAGCAGACAGAACACGAAAATTCTGCTTGTAAAGAACAGCAACGGCAGATATTGGAGCTTTCCGAAGGGGCATATTGAAGACGGTGAAAACGAACATCAGACAGCAATCCGTGAAATTAAAGAGGAAACAGGTCTTGATGTCGTGATTGAAAAGGGCTTTCGTGAAATCAGCGAATACTGTCCTTTCGGTAAAATTCGCAAACGGGTTGTCTTTTTCCTTGCACAGGCATTTACGGATAATGTCAAAATTCAGGAGGAGGAAATTGACAGTTATATTTGGGTTGATTTGCAACAGGCACGAAAAATGTGCTCCTATGATAATGATTTGAGGATTATTGAGAAAGCTGAAACGGCGATTCATCTTCTCAGAAACTAAAAGCCGACAATTTAACACGAAATTTACAGGTACACGGCGGTGTGCCTGTTTTTTTGATTTTATAAAACATTTTCTGTAAATTAAAAATGTTGAAAAAAAGCAAAAAATACCACTTGACATGTGGATTATACAGAATGTAATCTAATTTCCCCGTTACAATCCTGTATCCAAAAATGTGGAAAACCTATTTTTTTAATGTTAAAAGTTACAACTTTGTAAATTTCGTGTAGTATCGGGATTTTTTAACATCACTTTTAACACTTTCAACATAGTTTTCCACATTGATGTTTAAAATGTTGAGTTATACAGAATGTATAAGTGCAAATTTAGAAAAATAAATCGCAAATTTGTGATTCAAAAAAACATTTTTTTCTGCGATTCAAATTGTGGCAAGGTAATATATGACAATCTATACTCATAAAATACATCGGCGAGGTGTGTTTTATGAAAAAGGAAACCGTGAAAATGAGGCGTTGGGGGCTTGTCATTGTTCCGCTGATGATAATTGTGTTCAAAAATCTTTATTCGCTGACAAACGGTGCGTTGCTCGGCATATTTTTCGGTGCTGTAAACGGCAGTATGTGGGAGCAGACCAAGGTTGTTATGCTTTCCTACCTTGTGTGGAGTCTTGTTGAGGCAATCGGAAAACGCTCGGGATTCCATCGCTTTGCCGTGTCAAGAATAATTTCGCTGTGGTTTGTCGGAATATTCTGTCTTGCGTCATATCTGCTAATCTATGCACTCGGTGTTGAAAGTGCAGGTCTGCCAAGGTTCATTTGTGCAATTGCCGTGTGTTTTTCTGCGTTTGCACTCAGCGCAAGGCTTGAATACGGCGAAAGAAAAATTGAACAGCTTTTTTTGCCCTGCGTGTTTATGATGTTACTTTTGATTGCCGTGTACTGCAGTTTTACAGTGTTCCCTCCGCACATGATACTTTTTGAGGACATACAAACGGGAATGTACGGCATAATTCCCGAATACATCGACTCCGGAGCGATTGCTCTTGATACATTGTACAGAGTTTGAGTTTTTAAAAACAAATGGCTTAAAAGTATTTAATAATTTGAATTGTTATGTTATAATAGATAGCAAAATGAAGCGGTGTGTCCCATGCAGACACAAAAAATAAAAAGGAAACCGAATAAGGCTGATTATGATGAAAAACGAAAGATTTGAAAATACAGAACAAAAGCCTGATGTGATTGCAGGGCGAAATCCTGTAAGCGAGGCTGTTCGCAGTAATCGCCCAATTGACAAAATTCTTGTTGCAAAGGGTGAAAAGAGCGGTGCGATTGTGGGAATCCTCGCAAAAGCCCGTGACAAGAAAATTCCCGTTAAGGAGGTTGACCGCACAAAGCTTGATTATGTAAGCGGCGGCGCAACTCATCAGGGTATTGTCGCATTTGCGGCGGCAAAGGATTATTCAACGGTTGACGATATCCTCAATTATGCCGAAAGTAGGGGCGAAGCTCCGTTTGTTGTTGTGCTTGATGAGGTTGAAGATCCGCATAATCTCGGTGCAATAATCAGAACCGCAGAATGTGCCGGAGTTCACGGAATTATTATTCCGAAACGCAGAAGTGCCGGTTTAAGCTACACGGTTGCCAAAGCGTCTGCAGGCGCAATTGAATATATGCGTGTTGCAAGGGTGACCAATATTGCGGTTACACTTGATGAGCTCAAAGAAAAAGGCGTGTGGGTTTACGGCGCAGACATGGACGGCACGGATTATGACGAGTGTGATTTTTCGGGTGCGTGTGCAATTGTTATCGGCAACGAAGGTAAGGGCATTTCAAGACTTGTCCGTGAAAAGTGCGATGTAATAGCGTCATTGCCCATGAAAGGTCAGATAAATTCCCTTAATGCGTCGGTTGCCGCAGGAATTTTGATGTACAAAGCGATGAAAAACCGCTGATGTCAAATTGAAAATTGAAAATGTAAAATGTAAAATTTATGAAAGTACATGTATGTAGGGGTAGCCTTGCGACCGCCGCCGGTGGCGGAAAAAGGGAGCAAAGCGCTGTCTGAAATAACGAGCAAAAGGCAGTGCATTTATGCACAACGCATTGCAACTATATTTCAGACGGGAGGATATCATCCGCCCGCCTTGATGAAATTTGATGTTTAAATAAAATCATTTGATGTTATCAAAGTTGTGTGTTTAAATGTCAATGACTGTAAAAACAGAGAGTACCGCTCGGGTGGCATAGTTTCCGATAAATCTAACTATCTGCCCGAGAGTAAATAAAAAGGAGTGAATGCTTTGGCTGATATGGACAAGGACAGGCTTAAAGAGCTTGAAATCGAGAGCATACTCGAAGAAACCCACTATCTTGCCGATCAGGAACGAATGGAGCAGACGGCACAGAAATACCGTGCAAAGCCGAAGATTGAAGAAATTTTCAGCAATGCCGATAAAAAGCCGAGGTTAAAAAATACAAATCCGCTTGATGAATCCGAACCTGATACTTCAAACTCAATAGTCGGGGATAAGACTGCCGCCACAATGCAGGCAGAGCTTATAATGGACGGAAATGACGATGACCTTGTAACTCCCGAACAGCTTAAAGCAGAGGCTGAAAAAAAGGCTGCGGAAAAAGCCGAAAAAGCCAAGCGTGAGTATGAGGAGGCAAAGAAAAAAGCCGCCGAGGAAGAAAATAAGATAGTTACCCTCACACCTGAGTATGATGAAAATACAGAATTTTCGGGCGAAGTGCTCGGAGAGGTTGACCAGTTTCGTGACGAGGCTGAAATTAAAAGCTACCATACCATAGATATCGACATTCCCGAGGATAAGCCAAAGGAAAAGACCGAAACCAAAGAAAAGAAAGAGGCTTCGCAGACTCCCGTTCATCAGTTTCCGAATACAGAAAAACCGCCTCGCAAGGTGGTTGCAAAAGTTCCCGTGTATCGTCCCGATGAACCGAGAAATATTCTCAATGTCAAGGCAGGCAGATTTTCCGAGGCTGTAGCGAATGAGTATGAGGAGTATGTGCGTTCAAAGAATCCTTCTGTAATCGCTCATGTGCTTCGTCCCGAACCGACAATCGTTGATGAGGAGATTGCCCCGACCGAGGAAAAGCATAAGGATAACCGCCCTATAGGCGAAAAGGTTATTTCTGCCCTTGTCGGAATCTTTTCAAAGGATGAATCCGACGATAACGATACCGTAAAAGAGGAAAATTCAAAGCCTGTTGAGGATTATACAGGCGAGGAGGACGAAAAAAGTATTCTCTATGAGCTGAATCATAATATAAGAAAGCTCTTTATGAGAAGTCTGTTGTCGGGAATAATTGCAGCAGTTGTGGTCGTTCTCACAATCGTTACAAGAATTTTTCCGAATGCAATATGTTCGGCAGTTCCTTTTGCACCGGCGGCATACGCAATTTTGCTGTTTATTCTTATGGCGGCGTCGCTTGTGCTGAACCGTGTGGCAATGCTCAGCGGACTTTCGCCGCTTGTGCATATCAAAGGTAATTCCGATACAGCCGTTGCCGTTGCAGGTGCGGCAGGAATGGTTCAGATAATTGTGTCATTCTTCTGCCTTGGCGATTTGAACGGATTTCATGTGAACTACTACACGGTAATTCCTATGCTTGCGTTCTTTGCAAATAATGTGGGAAAGCTTTATATGGTTCTTCGTGTAAAGGACAATTTTAAGTTTGTTTCGTCAAAGGGACAGAAATATGCGTCAAAGATTTACAACAACGAGTCTGTTGCAATGCAGATGATGAGCGGTACTGCCGCCGACCGTCCGATAATTGCCTATCAGCATAAGACCAAATTTCCGTCAAACTTTCTCAAAATATCTTATGCACCCGATCCGAGCGAGGATTTGGCGTCAAAGCTTGCCCCGATAACAACAATTGCATCAATAATCATTGCGGTAATGTACGGTGTTGTTAAGCTGTCATTTGCAGACGCTTTAAATGCATTTGCACTTATTACGGCGGTGTCTGTGCCTGTGGCAACACTTCTTTCTGTTAATGCCCCCGTGAGAAAGCTCTGCAAAACTCTGCTTTCCTACGGCTCAATGCTTTCGGGTTATCCGTCGGTAAAGCAGTTCTGCGACAGTACGGCTATAATGATAGATGCAAATGAATTGTTCCCTGCCGAGTCAATCTCGCTTGAGGGCATCAAAACCTTTGAGGATTACGGCATTGATGAATCTCTTCTCTGCGGAATTGCAATTCTTAAAGAGGCTCAGAATCCGATTGCAAATGCTTTTGATTCGGTAGTTGCAGAAACCGAGGAAACACTTCCCGAGGTTGAAAGCGTTCTTTATGAGGATGAAATCGGACTTGTGGGATGGATTAAGAGCGAAAGAATCCTTGTGGGTTCACGCACGCTTATGGAAAAGTACAGCGTGGAAGTTCCGAATATGGAATATGAGGAGAAATATACTTCTCAGGGCAGACAGGTCACATATCTGTCAAGAGCAGGCAGACTTGTTGCAATGTTTGTTACAAGATACACTCCCGACGCTCAGCTCAAGGCTGAAATGCAGAGAGCCGAAACCAACGGAATAAGCTTTCTCATCAGAACAACCGATTATAATGTTACAAATGACCTTGTTGCAAAACTCTACGATTTGTTCTACCGCAGTATCAAGGTGCTTCCGACAGGACTCGGAAATGTTCTCAGGGAGGCTGAGGATACGGTTGAGGAAACCTCCCGTTCATATCTCATTACAAACGGCAAAGCCGCATCGCTTGCCCGTGCAGTTACGGGTTGCGTAAAAATCAAGCACAATATTTCGCTTTCAATCATAATTCAGCTGATTGCCGTAATTTTCGGATTGCTCGTTGCGTCAACACTTTCGCTTTATGCCGGTGTACAGGTTATGGGTTCGCTTGAAGTGCTGATTTATGCGTTGTTCTGGGGCGCCGCCGCTGTTTTTGCTCCGGCTGTCCAAAAACCGTAGGAAAGGATGTAAAATATGAAAATAGCTCCGTCACTTTTGTCTTGTGACTTTTCAAAAATGGGTGAAGAAATTGAAAGAATGGATCTGGCGGGCGCCGATTGGATGCATCTTGATGTTATGGACGGTCACTTTGTTCCGAACATAACCTTTGGCGCTCCCGTAATCAAGGCGGTAAGAAAGTTCTCAAACCGCCCGTTTGATGTTCACCTTATGATAAGCGATCCGCTTAAATATATTGACGATTTTGCCGATGCAGGTGCGGATATCATCACCTTCCATGTTGAATGCGACTCTGACATTGATGATACAATTGCGAAAATCAAGTCAAGAGGAATCAAACCCGGACTTGTTCTAAAGCCAAACACTCCTGCTTGGACAGTATTTCCGTATCTTGAAAAGCTTGACCTTGTACTTGTTATGACGGTTGAACCGGGCTTTGGCGGACAGAGCTTTATGCCCGAGATGATGCCGAAGGTTAAGGAAATCAAGAGGGAATGCCAACGCAGAGGTCTGAACAATATCCTTATTGAGGCTGACGGCGGAATCAGCAGAGATACCATTGAGCAGGCGTCAGAGGCAGGCGTTGATGTGTGCGTTGCGGGAACAGCCGTTTTCAGAGCCGCAGATCCCGCAAAAGCAATTGAGCTTTTTAAATCATTCTGATAAATTCTGATAATAAGCAAGCCCGAATCCGATATTTCTCGAATTCGGGCTTTTGTTTTTTATATGAAATGAACAGGCGTAAAACACTGAAAATTCTTATATTGTAATTGTCAATATATGTAAAAACGGTCGATAAAAAGGCAATATACACAATAATAAGCACGAAAATTTGTACAAAGCAACAATTTCACCGTTATTTTGCACAGATTTTTAGCTAAAACATTTCCGTTAAAAGAATAACAGATTCATTGCCCGAACAACTTAAATGTGCTATAATTTAGTTGTCCTCGGGAATTTTGTACTGTTAAAGTTTCCGAAGCTTAGAAGTATTGCCACAAAACTGTGGCGAACGGTAATTTTATTTTATTAAAGGAGCAGCAAGTATGAAAAAAATTCAGAAAAAGCTTTCTGTGGTTCTTGCGGTAATGATGGTGCTGTGCATGTTCACAGCTCTGCCTTTCTCAGCAAGTGCTGCCGAAACAAGCGAAGAAACAAGTGCAGGCAACAAGATCAATGTTACATCAAATGTGGCAGATCCTGTTTCGTATGATTACAATGCACAGACAAAGCAGGTTGTTGTCACTTACCTTCTCAAGGCAGATCACATGATCGTTAATGCACAGAGCAGTCTTACATACGACAGCAAGGTTCTCAAGCTTGCATCAACAAATACAAGGGAAAAGGTTTTCCCTGTATTCCAGAGAAGCATCGTTTGGAATCCAAGCCTTACAAATAAGGTTCTCTTCACCTGCTCAAGCCTTGATCTTTTCAACTTCAAGTCAGAGAATGTTTATTGCACATTTACATTTGATGTTGTAGGCAGCGGTGACACAACAGTAAATCTCAATGTTGATTATCTTACAGGTACAGAGGCTGATACACGTGATGAGCTCTTCGAAAGCGAAAAGAAGGACATCGGTTATATTGACAATAGTGCTAACAAAGTAGCAGGTGCTGCATTTACTGCAAAGGCAGTTCTCGTTCAGGGCGAAGAGCCAACAACAGCTCCTCAGCCTACAACAGCAACACAGCCAACAACAGCAACACAGCCAACAACAGCAACACAGCCCACAACAGCAACACAGCCGGCAACACAGCCGACAACAGTTGCTCCTTCGGATGTTCCTACAGACGGCTACTATGTATACGGCGACAACATCAAGCTCAAGCTTACATCAATCGGTACAGATAAAGTAGGCGGAAAAATCGCTCTTCAGAAGGGTACATACACATTCAAGATTGATAACTATGGCACACTTCTCGGTTACTCTAAGACATTTACAGACACAACAAAGGGTCTTACATTCAACAAGAAGTTCAAGAGCAGCACAACACTCGTTGCAACAGGCGGTACATACACATTCCAGTTTAACACAAAGACAAACACACTCGTTGTTAAGTATGACAAAAACCTCCCGAATGATTACCTCATCGGTGACCTCAACACAATTCTTTCGCCTGTAAAAGGCAGAACTATCGCAGTTGGTTCAACATATCTTGCAGCAGGCACATACAAGTTCAAGCTTTCTGCAGATAATGTGGTTTACGGTTACAGCAAAGTAATCAACAACACAACAAACGGAAATTCACTTTCACTCAACAGCAAGTATTCAAGCTACCTAACACTCAACGCAACAGGCGGTACATACACATTCACACTCAACACAAAAACAAAGAAACTCGTTGTAGGTTATGTTCCTACAAAGGATGAGAAAGCTGATGATGTTCATGTATCGGGCGACATCAACCTCGTACTTGATGACAAGGGCGGCGAGAGCAATGTTGCAAAGGGTACAGTAAAGCTTAGTGAGGGTACATACTCATTCAAGGTTTATAACTACGGTACAGCATACACAATCGGTTCAAAGATTGTTGACAGCGGTACAAAGAACCTCAAGAGCTCTTACACATCTAATGTAACACTTATCGCATCAGGCGGTACATATACATTCAGCTTCAACAAGACAACAGGAGCACTTAAAGTAACTAAAAAATAATCATTGATTATAATTTAGCGGTGTTCGTCACTTGTTCGTAAGCGAATAATAAGACATAACTGAAATTATTAAAAAATGCATCAGATCCCGAAAAAGGTCTGATGCATTTTTGTTTTGTATAAAACCCGTACGGCGACTTGCCGTCGGCAAATCAAATTATATTATATACAATATAAATTCGTATCCCATGCCGGAATGTATGGGTGGTGGCGGAGAAAGATTTTGTAGTCGGGATTCACGCTGTGAATGTATAGTGCAAGGCGGAAAATATCCTCAAATCTGTGGTATGCCGAAAAATTCAGCTTTGGTTTGCAGTTTTCCATTGTTTTCTGCATACCGATGAGGGTTTCCATATCCGCCCCCTCAACATCGGCTTTAATGTAGCCTGCCGCCATTCCGCAGAGAATCGTATCGACTGTCGCAACCTTTGTTGCAACGCCCTTGTCGGCAATTGCGCTGTTGCGACCGGCCTTGTTGTTGAATATAAGCTCCGTGTTTTTACTGTATGAGCCGAGTTGCCAAAGCGACACATTCGCCATGCCCTTACAATGAAGCTTCAGCTTTTCAAAATTCTTTGCGTTAGGTTCAAATGCGATTATACGCTTGTAACTGCCGTTTGTGTAGTGCAGAAATTCGTCAATCGTGTCGCCGTTGTATGCGCCGAGGTCAACATAGCTTTCGTTTTCACTGAGATTCAGAATATTGCCAAAAGCCTCGTCCTTGTCGGTTGTGACAGGGGGAAGGAGGTTAATTCTGCCTGTGTAGTAGAATTTCAGAATGTTTTCGTAAACCTTTTTTGAAAGGTCATCGGCAAGCAGACTGTATGCACTTTCAATTTGCTCTTTATTTTCGGTAATAAAATCATCGTCAAAAAGTTTGTTCCCAAAAACGGGAACGGAGGGGACAAGCGTTTCGTGCTTTTCGGAAATTTTCGTTATGTGTTCCATAACATCGGGTAGCTGGCTTGCAAAGCAGAGGGCGATTATAATGTCGCCGAATTCGGTTTCAACATCGGAAAGCTTCTTCACCGTGAAATCGTGGAATTTCTGCCCACGCACAAAATCATCACTTGCAATAACGGCAGACGCTTTGATTCCGTATCGGTCAAATGCGGCAAGAACCTTGTCCGCACCGTCACCCATTCCGTAAAGCACAACAGGCTTTCCGCAATTTTTCAGTCGTTCCCATACAGATATTTCGTTTTTTAAAAGTTCGGTTATATTAAACATATAGATACTCCAATTAGTGTATATGGCATTGTAATTGTTGTCGCAATTCTGTAGGGGCGTTCATTGGACGCCCGTCTTGATGAAATTTTATGTTCACACACATATGTTTTGATGTGAAGAAAGCGGTGTATTGTTTTGTAGCGGCGAACCTCGTTCTCCCGTCTGAAATATAGTCGCAATGCGTTGCACATAAATGTGCTTCCTTTTGCTCGTTATTTCAAACAGCGCTCTGCTCCCTTTATCCGCCACAGGCGGCGGTCGCAAGGCTACCAATCGTTTTGGTTGCAAAACCAAAACGAATAAATACAAATTATATGTTTCAACCGATTATAATACCGAATTGAAATTATCATTTAGTCAATTCTTGTTTGCACACGAATTGATTGGCGATCACTGATCGCCGCTACAGTAGAACAATATCTTTGTGACATTTATATAATTTGTCCTTATCGCAAATATTGTGCCGTTACTTGGCGGGCGTCCAATGAACGCCCCTACGGGTTTGCAAAGCAAAAAAAGTATAAAAAAACGCCCACCCTACTGGGTGGACACTTTATATGTTGGCATCTCCCTATTTTTCCGGGCCGTCACCAGCCAAGTATCTTCGGCACCACTGAGCTTAACTTCTGTGTTCGGTATGGGAACAGGTGGACCCTCAGCGTCATCAACACCAACTTATTAACTTTTGTCTCTCTCTTGAGAACAGTATTGATTATACTACGGGCTGCACCAAATGTCAACACTTTTTTTAAAAAAATTTAAAAATTCTTTTAAAACCTTGAAAAGCCCGTATTTATCCCGATTTATCGCCGTTTTAACCGTCATTGAACCCAATATATACTTGATGCGGTGAAAAATTATACATATTTTGGCTTGTTAAAGCGTAAAAAATAGGATGCCGTTGTTTGCCGTAAATTATTGACTAAACGGATAAAAATGTGTACAATTAAATAGATTAGAACAGATTGGGATGTTTAGAATGAATAATGTAAATAAGTGTAAAATGCTTTTGTCGTCACTCTCTGTATTCAGAGGTATAATGAACAGAAGCGTTCCGAAAGCCTTTTATGAACTTTTGCTTTCGCTCGACAAAAAGCCTGAGGAATTTCTCGGTGCATACGGCAAGCTTTGCTCAATGCTTTGCGAAAGAGGCTGTGCGGATAAGTTCGCATTTGCAATCAGCGAAACGGCTCTTTTTGACGACAACTGTTTTGCCCGTGCCGCAACAGCCGGCAGACAGGGCGAGTTACCCGAAAATGTTGTTTCTGCCGTTAAGACAGACTGCGACGCTATTTTAACAGCCGCAAAGCTTACTTCCGATGAAGTGCTTGAGGCATATACCTATGCCGATGAAATCAAGGAGCTTATTCCGATTCTTCCAAAGTGGCAGACAGGCAAGTGCGCTCCGTGCTTTGACGGATTTGACGGTTCACTTGACAAGCTTTCTGCCTATTATAAGGAAAACGGTTGCGGAATGTTTGCCCGTTACAAGGCATTCATCTGGCGTGACGGTGACATTCAGCCTGTTGAGCATCCGGACAAGATTGATATGGATACATTTACGGGATATGAGCGTCAGAGAAGTCAGGTTGTAAACAACACACTTTCATTTATTCAGGGCAAGAGCTGTAACAACTGCCTGCTTTACGGTGATAAGGGTACAGGTAAAAGCTCAACAGTCAAGGCGATTGCAAACGAGTTCCGCAAGGACGGACTCCGCATTGTTGAAATGCCTAAGGACAGGCTCATTGACTTTCCGCTTCTTGTTGACAAGATTGCCGCTCTTCCGCTTAAATTCATTATATTTATTGATGATCTTTCGTTCCAGCATCAGGATCAGAGCTATACAACCCTTAAAGCCGTGCTTGAGGGCGGACTTGCGGCTCGTCCCGATAATGCGTTGATTTATGCAACATCAAATCGCAGACACCTTGTTAAGGAAAGCATTTCCGACAGAACGCATACTGTTGATGATATCAATGTTCGTGACAATATGCAGGAAAGTCTTTCGCTTTCGGACCGTTTCGGTCTTGCAGTCTGCTACACAATTCCTTCAAAGAATGATTTTCTTGAAATTGTATATTCTCTTGCAGAGCAGAGAGGCGTCAAGATGACTCACGAAGAGCTTGCACTCGGCGCTGAGCAGTTTGCACTTTCAAGAGGCGGTCGTTCGCCAAGATGTGCAAGACAGTATGTTGAATCGCTGTTTTGCTGATTAATCGGAGGTCAGTTATGAAAACAAAAATAATTTCAATTGCTCTTGCAGTTGTGACAATGCTTTCGGCAGTTGCGCTTTTCAGCGGTTGTTCTGACGGAGAATATCCTGTTGAGGTGGCAAACATCACGATAGAAAGTCAGCCAAAGAACATAGTTGTTCTTGATGCGCCGACAGCCGATATCCTCATCGCAACAGGCTATGACAGATATATTGTGGGCAGAAGTGATGAGGTTGACCAGCAGTCAATCGCAGTTGCCCCGAGCGTCGGTTCATATGAAAATCCCGATACCGACAAAATTATCAATTCCGGCACAAACCTTGTGTTTGCAGGTCAGTCAATAAATGAGGACGCAAAGAAGAAGCTTCAGGACAAGGGTATTCAGGTTGTTACAATGTCACACGGTGACACTCCCAAGCAGGTTGAAACAAACTATGTGACAATCGGCAAAATTTGCGGCGGCACAAAAACGGGCGCAAAGAAGGGTGAAGATACCTACAATGAATTGCTTGATAAGATGAACAACTACAAACAGCAGGTTAATAACAGAAATTCCGGCATTCTTGATACGGTTTGTTATCTCTATACAGAAGACGACAGACTCAAGATGATGACAAGCGGAACATACGGTGATATGCTCCTGGGCTATACGGGGGCGGTTAATGCCGCAGTAAACATCAGCGACAACAATGTTGATGTTGCAACTCTCAAGATTGCAAATCCGAACTTTATCTTCTATGCAGACAAAGCTACTCTTGATAAAATTAAGGGCGATACAACACTAGCAAGTCTTGGCGCAGTTAAGACAGGCAAAATTCTTGAGGTTTCGCTTGAAGAAATGTCAAGACCCGGCAATACTGCTTTGGAAGCACTTGAAAAAATGGTTTACTTTATGTATCCCGACCTCAAGCCAAAGTCCGCAACAGACACAACAAAGGCTCAGGATGCGACAGCGTCAAAGACTGACGCAACAACCGCAAGCGATTCAAAGTCGGTTGCCGATAAGTATAAGCTTACCATTACATCAGACCTTTCACTCAAGCAGGAAGATGAAAATGACACGGTAAAGGCTATGCAGCTCCGCCTGTATAACATCGGTTACATTGCCGACAAGGACAATGTGACAGGCTACTACGGCGAAGTAACAGCCGAGGCTGTTAAGAAATTCCAGAAAAACAACGGTCTTAAAGAAACAGGTACAGCCGATAACGCAACTCTTGTATTGCTTTTTGACAGTTCAGCGAAAAAGGCGAAATAAATCAGAAAATTGAAAATGTAAAATTATAGTCGGGAAGACAGTTTGCAAAATGCAAAACATTGTCTTCCCGACTGTTTTTTTATATGTGATTTACCGATATACCGTAGCGGCGATCAGCGATCGCCATTTGATTTGGTTGTAAAACCAAATCAATAATAGATGCCGCAATAAAATTGTGATAATGCACGGTCGAACCGATTTTGCAATCGTTTCGATTGGCGGTCACTGACCGCCGCTACAATTAAACCTTAACATTACGGTGACACACCGTTAAAACAGTTCCGGGTGCATTCGGCTGTAGTGAAAAATGTACTGCTGGGCGATGCCTGCGTACTGACCGAAATCGTCACCGTTCATATTCGGGAACAGCTTTTCCATTGCCCGTTTCATCCACACATCAATCGGAAAAGCCTCAATTCTGTGCATACCGAAAAGAAGTGTGCAGTCGGCAACCTTTTTGCCGACGCCCGTAATTTTCATAAGCTCCGCTCTTGCGTCTTCATAGCCAAGCGTGAAACAGCTGTCAAGATTCACCTCACCGTTTGCAACCTTTTGTGCCGCATCAATAATGTAACGGTTGCGAAATCCTGCCCTCAGCGGTGCAAGGCCATCGGGCGAAAGTTTTGCAAGTGTTTCGGCTGTCGGGAACGCAAATTCTCCGTCACCAAGCGATGTGCCGAAGTTCTCGCACAAACGCTCAACAATGCCCTTGATTCGCTTTATATTGTTGTTCTGCGAAATGATGAATGTGCAGAGTGCCTCAAAAGGCTCTTGTCTTAAAATCCTTATGCCCGGGGCGTACTTTGCCGCCTCGTTCAGAACGGGATGTATTGTGCTGATTTCTTCACGGATTTTCCCGTAATCAAGCGAAAAGTCAAAGTAGCTGTACCAGATGTTTTTGAAGTCGTCAGCCGTTGCATTTTCAATGTACATATCCGTTTTGTCAAGGCTGACGGTTACGCTTTTGCCGTAGGCAACACCGTGAAAAGAACCGTCGTCCTGCGACTTCCAACGAAAGCTCTGACCGCAGTCGAGAGTCTGCGCAAGGTCAAGGTCATGCACATCGGTTATTTTGATTTTGTTGTCGAGTTCAATACATTCCATGATTTTCACCGCCGAAATATTCTTAATAAAGTATATCACATTCGGGAAAATTATGATATACTTTATTTAAAATGAAAAATGGAAAATTGAAAATGGAAAATGAATGTCGGGAAGATAGTTTGTTTGTAAAACAGATTTCAGTCCCGACTGTATTTCAGACAGGAACTCATTGAACGCAAGCCTTGATGAAATATTTTGTTTAAACACATATGTTTTGATATGATGAAAACGGTGTGTTATAACCACCACATTAACTCAAAAGGAGAATTATTGTGAAAGAAACTATCTGCACAATTCCGATTAATGATATATTTATGCCGAAATGCGGTTGTCCGTTTTGCCGAATGGAGAGTATGCTTGAGGAGCAGTATGTAAAATTCATTACGGGCGATGCGATGATGGAGCCTAATATCAGGATTGAAACCAACAAAAAAGGCTTTTGTCACCGCCATTTTTCGCAGATGTTTGAAAAAGGACAAAAATTGCCGAATGCGCTTATTCTTGAAAGTCATCTTCAGGAAATTATTGATAACGATATACCGAAAAAGCTGAAGGGCAAGCCTGATAAGAAACAGCTTGAAGTTATTAAAAAGCGACTTGATTCGTGTTATGTATGCGACAGAATTGAGTGGGATATGCACCATTTTTGCGACACGATTTTTGTTGAGTGGGCAAAGGGAGAGGAGTTTTATAAGCTGTACAACGAACAGCCGTTTATCTGCTTTAAACACTACGATTTTATTATGAATGTTGCAACCCAAAAGAGCAAGCTGCCGTCAAAGCTTTTACCGCAGTTCTATGCCGAAACAGCAGGTCTTACAAAAAAATATCTGCTGTCGCTTAAAGAAGATATCACATATTTCTGCTCAATGTTTGATTACCGCAACCACGGCAAAGATTGGGGAAGCTCCAAGGATTCAATTGAGAGAAGTATTGAATTTTTGACAGGCGAAAAGCCGTAAACGGCGAGCCGATTTTTTATGTTCGTGAAGATAGTTTGTAAATATCAAAAAACATATTATGCCCGAGCGAAAGGTTTAATTAAATGTAAAATTGAAAATTGAAAATGGAAAATTAATGTCGGGAAGACAGTTTGCAAAATAAAATGCAATGTCTTCCCGACTGTTTTATTAATATGAAATTTACTGTTTATTTATATGGCGAACACGGTTCGCCGCTACAGATTATACACTGCTTTTATTGCATAAAAATCTGTATGTATAAACATATAAATTCATTAATGCAAGTCGACCTTCACCGTTCATGAAGATAGTTTGTGAATGTCAAAAAACATATTATGCCCGAGCGAAAGGTTTAATTAATGTAAAATTGAAAATTGAAAATGGAAAATTAATGTCGGGAAGACAGTTTGCAAAATAAAATGCAATGTCTTCCCGACTGTTTTATTAATATGAAATTTA
>NZ_DBLZMS010000010.1:0-3413 GCF_057037865.1 Ruminococcoides sp. | reverse complement strand
CTGTTTATTTATATGGCGAATATGGTTTGCCGCTACTGACAAATTTTTGATATAAACAAAGATTGCATCAGAACCTTACTCGGGTATCTGATGCAATTTCTTTATCCGACTGTTTTCTCGAATAGACTGCGGTGGCACACCGCCGACCGTAATTTGCAATTTTACATTTTCAACTTTCAATTAAAAAAGTCCCGTTAGGACAGATATGTTCTCGCCTTTGCAAAACTCTCATCGACTGTCATTAGCACTGCCATACTGCCATAACGGCGTTGAAGTATTCGTCAGAGAGAACCTTTCTCAACTGTTCTCTGCCGAATTCATCGTTCATATATGCATTGCGGATGTTTCCGCCGACCTGCATTTCTTCACCGTTAAAGGTCAAAAACTGCTGTCTGAGTACCGACACGCTGTCCTTTGTTAGCATATCGAGTGTGATTTTTTCTTTAAGTTCCATTTTTCATACCTCCGTTATTTTTATATTTTGTAAATCAAAGAAAAGTTTACCTGCTCATCAGCGACGAAATTATAAGCCTGTTTATTGAGCGGAGTAAACTGCAACCAAGCCGATTTATTTACACTTCCTCTGAACATTCCTCCGTTTTTGCTTATGCCGATATCATGAACAATCACATCCAATTTGTTTGAGAAAGGCATATTGAGCAAAGCTATTGTAGATGTTCCGCCTAAAGATGTTGCGTTCATAATGACGGTGACATTTACAATAACGATATCGCCAATTCTTTCATAAAGGCAAGTTGCAGATTTTATTTTATCAATCTGAGTAGAGTACGGAGTAAGAGTAGCTGTGCCGAGTTCGATATTTGACGAATCGTATTTTGAGCCGATGCTCATATCCATACGGGTTAATCTTTCGTTAAGGGTTTTGTTGTCAGCTTTTGCGTTAAGCAGAATGTCAACCTCATCCGACGAGTAGCTGTCGGCACTATCCCAGTAGTTGTCGGTAAGATACTTGATACTCGGATAATTTTGAGTATAGTCGGTAATATGAGAGGAATCACTTACCTTGTTTGAGTTGTCCTCTTTTTTTGTAATGTCGGACTGTTCAATTAACTTTTTGGTTTTGTCAATTTCAGTCCGACAAAGCTTTGTTTCGTCAAGAAGCTTTTGCGTTTCTTCACGAAGCTTCAGCGTTTCTGAGTTCGGATTAAGGTACTCTTTGTCCTCAATCGGAATACTCTCGTCTGCATAAAGCGTGACGATCTGAGTTTGGAAAACATAGCCGTTTTCGCCTCTGCCTTCAAGCTGAAGTTCAAAATAGCCGTGCATGAAAATGTCGTTTTTTCTGACCTTCCACACAAGTTTTGTGCCTGTTTCATCAATTGCGGTGCTGTCGGGAATTACCGAATTTACACTGCCGTCGGCAAAACGCAGATGAATGAAGTAGTCAACCGTAATGTCGCACATTCCCCGAATTAAAAATTCCTGTGTTTCGGCAAGATTTTCACCCGTGATGCCGACGCAGTTTGCACCGTCAAAAGTTTTTGGTTTTCGTTTGTCATAGATAATCATTGTTACACCTCCACTTAAAGAGGCAAAAACACGAAAAAATGCATTGTTTTATGCAATTTTCAGAAAAATTTTTGAAAATTTTTTAATTTCCCGTCACGAGGGGGAAACGGTTGCAATTGCAATGTTTTGTGATATAATCTAATTTGAATAATTTGAACGAATTGACTTAAACAGAAGAGAAGAAAAACGGTTTGTTCCGTGACGATTAAGAGGACGGAATTGTGTGCCGATGTACAAATTACGACTTTTTTCGTTGCAAACCGTTTGAACGAAGGGGGACGGCAACACGCCGTGATATAAAATGAGAAAATATGTAGAAGTTTTTACTCGTGATCATTTGCCAAAGCTGAGGGATCAGTTGTTATTTTCGGGATTGACGGATCACGAAATTTTTATGTTCATACAATATGCAAAACCGTACTATCTGTCGCTGAACCGTGGCGAAACGGCAAGGGTTGAAAACAAGTTCAGCCATATGACGGGACTTGTGTTTTCGGGAACTGCATACCTTTATTCTGTGGACTACAACGGCAACAAAAGTCTGCTCAAAACAATTCGCAGCGGCGAGTCAAGCGGAACGCTTTACGCAATGTTTGACTACTACAACACGCTTGTTGAGATTATGGCAGGAGAGGACTGCGAAATCCTTTTTATTCCGCCGGAGCCGATGTTTATAACCGAGGATTCGCTTGCTTCGATTCAGCAGAAAATCCTCGTCAATATGCTTGCGTCACAAAGACAGGTGTTTTTGCAGATTTCGGAACACCTTGCCTGTCTTTCAAAGCGAAGTATCAAGGGCAAATTTATGCACCTTCTTCAAATCTATTGCAGGCGTGAGCGTAGCTGTGAGGTTGATCTGCCGTTCTCCCGTGACGAGCTTGCAAACTATCTTGCGGTTGACAGAGCATCACTTTCAAGAGCACTCGGTGAACTGAAAAAAGCAGGAATTATTGAATTTAAAAAGAGCCATTTCAAACTGATTGAAACAGCTGAATATCATTTTGATTAAATAACGGTCGGCAAACGGTGTTCTGTTTCCTTTCACCGCCGACTAAAATATAACGGAGGATAATATTATGAGTTTTGTGGAATTACTGCTGTTCGGCATCGGCTTGTCTATGGATGCATTTGCGGTTTCAATTTGCAAGGGGCTCTCCGTGCGTAAGTTAAGACCTAAACACGCAATTACTGTCGGATTGTGGTTTGGCGGATTTCAGGCACTTATGCCGCTTATCGGTTATCTTCTCGGAAAGCAGTTTGAGTGGCTCATCACAAGCATTGACCATTGGATTGCATTCATCCTGCTTGCACTTATCGGTGCAAATATGATAAGAGAAGCTTTCGGTGAGGAAGAACAGCTTGACGATTCGTTTTCGGTCAAGACAATGCTGCCCCTTGCCGTTGCAACAAGTATTGACGCCCTTGCGGTAGGCGTTTCGTTTGCGTGTATTGATGTTGATATCGTACCTGCAATCGCAATTATAGGCACAACAACATTCATACTTTCGGCTGTCGGCATCAAAATAGGCAATGTATTCGGCGCAAAGTATAAGTCAAAGGCAGAATTTTTAGGCGGTGCAGTATTGATTTTGCTTGGACTCAAGATTTTGCTTGAAGATTTAGGGCTTTTGCCGTTCTGACGAATTTCAAATTGAAAGTTGACGGCGAGCCGCCGTTACCAATTCGAGAAGATAGTATAATATAGAAATCGCATCAGATGCCCGAAAAAGCTCTGATGCGATTTTTTATATAAAAGTCGTTGCTGTTTCGTAGGGCGGATATTTGTGCAGTGTAGTAACATAGTATACAACAGTGCAAAGACATAGTATACAGTTTTATGATAAAATAAATGGCAAGAAAATAGCAAATGAAGGAGCTGTTTT